>QHWF01000054.1:3808-14574 GCA_003222455.1 Acidobacteriota bacterium | reverse complement strand
ACGTCGGCGCGGCACAAATTTTCAAGATTTACAACTTTACTGTCAGAACGTTGACCGGATATTCATCATTAACTTACTGAAAACAAGGTTCTTATTGCTTAACTGGTCTGGATGGTGGAAATTGACACAGCGCACGACGAAAGCCCTTCATGACCAGGAGTCATCATGCTCACCGCGCCACTGACCGATCAGCCCGTCCCGCAGGATCCGCGGCTCACCGGCCGCTGGGAAGGAATCATCCGACCCTATTCCCCGGAGCAGGTGGAGCGCCTGCGAGGTTCCGTTCCCATCGCGCACACCCTCGCTGACGTCGGCGCGCGACGGCTGTGGACGTTGCTTCGCGATGAACCGTTCGTGCCGGCGCTCGGGGCGGTGACGGGTGCCCAGGCCGTGCAGATGGTCCGCGCGGGCCTCAAGGCGATTTACCTCTCAGGGTGGCAGGTCGCCGCGGACGGAAACACGGCGGGACAGACCTATCCCGATCAGAGCCTCTATCCCGCCGACAGCGTTCCGGTCATGGTCCGCCGGATCAACCGCGCGCTCCAGCGGGCGGATCAGATCGAACATGCGGAACGACGGCCGGGGCAGTACTGGTTCGCGCCGATCGTCGCCGACGCGGAGGCCGGGTTCGGCGGGCCGCTCAACGCGTTCGAGCTGATGAAAGCGCTGATCGAGGCAGGCGCGGCCGCTGTGCACTTCGAGGATCAGACGGCGTCGGAGAAGAAATGTGGGCACCTGGGCGGCAAGGTCCTCGTGCCCACGGGTCAATTCATTCGCACGTTGACGGCGGCGCGACTCGCCGCCGACGTGCTCGGCGTGCCGACGGTCCTCATCGCGCGGACCGACGCGGACAGTGCCCGGCTGCTCCTCTCGGACGCCGATCCCCGCGATCATCCGTTCATCGTGAAGCGCGAGCGCACCGCGGAAGGATTCTTTCATCTTCGCGGCGGTCTGGACTACGCCATTGCACGCGGCCTCGCGTACGCGCCGTACGCCGACGTGCTGTGGTGCGAGACATCGACTCCCGATCTGTCGGAGGCGCGCCGCTTTGCCGAGGCCATCCACGCAGAGTATCCGGCCAAGCTGTTGGCATACAACTGCTCGCCGTCCTTCAACTGGACGCGACAGCTCGACCAGGCGACGATCGCGACCTTTCAACGAGAGCTCGGGGCGATGGGCTACAAATTCCAGTTCGTCACACTTGCGGGCTTTCATGCGTTGAACTACTCGATGTACGATCTGGCGCGCACCTACCGCGACCGGGGCATGAGCGCCTACACTGAGCTCCAGAATGCCGAGTTCGCTGCGGAGGCGGCCGGCTACACGGCGACCCGCCATCAGCGCGAGGTGGGAACCGGGTATTTCGATCGCGTGACGGAAACGATTTCTGCCGGATGTGCATCGACGCTGGCACTGGCGGAGTCGACAGAAGCGCATCAGTTCTAACATGGTCCCGTAACAGAGGTGTTGCGAGCCGCAGGCGGACACGTGGAAACGGCGGCGCGTCGGGCGTATTTTCTACACGACAGAAACACCTCACCTCACGGGAATCGGGTGGCATCGCGTGTCCGAAATGCGATACGCTTGAACCTTCGCGCCCGTAGCTCAGCTGGATAGAGCGTCGGCCTCCGGAGCCGAAGGCCACAGGTTCGAATCCTGTCGGGCGCACCAAGTCAGTCGTTAGTCATTAGTCATTAGTCGTTAGTCGTTAGTCGTCAGTCCGCTCGATGCCGTGGCGGCCAGATCGGAGCAGCGCAAAGTCGATCTGACGCTGCCATCGTTCACGTACGTGCGATAACGGCGCGGCACCGATCATCCACTTCACCGTCTGCCACGACGTCGCCGCACTGAGGCGCGCCACCATGACGCCGTAAAACAGGGCTGCCGCAGCGCCGCCGTGGTGTTTACGCAAGTACGTCAAATGCGTGCGGACGTGTGCGAACGTCTTGTCCCTGATGAACGGGCGCGTCGCGGCGCCGATGTGCATCATCGACGCCCCGCGCCAGAAGCGAACCTTCCACCCCTTGTTCCACGCGCGCCGGCACCAGTCGATGTCCTCTTCGTAGACGAAGAACCGCTCGTCGAGCAAACCGACATCGTCGAGACATGCGCGCCTGATCATCAGGAAACTGCCCGTCACCCAGTCGACGTCGCGCTCGAGGTCGCCGGCCGCCGCGGTCCCGCGATCGCTCGTCGCCGCCGGAAGCCCCAGCAGCCACCGCAGCTCACGCCAGGGCTCGGGGAACGCGCTCGTCGATCCCTGCAGCGATCGCTCCGCATCGGCATTGCGATGCTCAATGCCCAGCGCCCCGACGTCAGGATGGCCGTCCATGTAGCGGACGGCGGCAGAAATCGCGTCTTCAGTCTGCATCGTGTCGTTGTTCAGCAAGAGCACGTACCGTCCCGTCGCGCTCGCGATCCCTTGATTGTTCGCCGCGCTGAATCCCATGTTCCAGGAGTTGGCAATGAAGGTGATCGACGGGAAGCGCCCAGGCAGCATGGTTGCGCTGTCATCTCTCGTGGACCGGTTGTCGACGACGATGAGCTCGAATGTCACACCGCGCGTGTGTTCGGAAATCGACGCCAGCGCGCTCGCGGTCATCTGCCCGGCGTTCCAGTTGACCATGACGATCGACACGTCCAATACGTCGCACGCCTGTGATCGCACGCCTGGAGTCATAACCTCGGCCTTTTGCAGTGGTATTGCGCTTGCTGGCGAACGGCTGGATTCGGCAGGAGGCACATATGGCAAACGACCGCAATCCGATTCGCGAACGTAATCCGATGCGTGACGACGAAGATCTCGACCAGACCGAGGAGGACCTCGTCAGTCAGGCGGACGATGACGACCTCGACGACCTCGACGACATGGAAGACGACGACGAAGATCCGGAGGCGTAGCGGCGGCACGCCCGGTGAGATAGAGAAAGGAGGCGGAGGGAAGCCTCCGCCTCCTTCGCCTCGATGGTAGATAAGCGGCTCGCGAGCCGCCCCTACCGGTTCGCACGTCGGCTGCCGGCTCGCTCCGCGTAGCGCTCGACGCCCCACAGATCTAGACCCGGAGATTTTCTGAGCGCTTCCCACAGGTCGCCAACCGCTTCAAGGCGGGTCGGCACCGTTTCAATGGTGAATTCGCGCGGATCGACATCCGCATCCACCTCTTTCCACTCGAGTGGCGTCGAGACCCCGGCATAGTCGCTCGCTCGAGCGCTGTATGCCGTGGCGAGCGTCTTGCCCAGGATGTTCTGCAGGAAATCGATGTACACGCGCCGGCCGCGTGCGCGTACGCTTCGTTCGGTAGTGGCGATGTTCGGATGTTTGTGGGCCACTACCGTCGCGATGATTTGACTGAACAACAGCCCCGCGTCGTAGGGTGTCTCCGGCGGCAGCGGCACGTATACGTGCAATCCGGAAGCGCCGGACGTCTTCGGCGCACCCGTCGCGCCAAGCGTCACCAGTTCGTCGCGGATCCAGCGCGCGACGTCGAGCACCCGCGCGAACGGGACACCCTCGGACGGATCGAGATCGAATGCCACGTGATCGGCAAACTCCGGATGATCGACGCGCGAAAACCACGGATCCTGCGAGATGGCCGCGAGCTGCACGGTGTACAGCAGGGTCTTCAGGCTGCCGCCGACGATCTGCGCCCGGCGTTGGGCGACATTCACCACTTCCGTACGCACGCCGCCGGGCACGTCGTCCACCCGATGCTGGTAGAACCACTGGCCGGCGATCCCGTTCGGATACCGTTTCATGACGAGCGGCCGATCGGCGACCGCCGGGCAGATGAACGGCGCCACGCGCGCGTAATAGCGGAACAGATCGCCTTTGGTCAGCTTCTGCTTCGGCCAGAACGGCTTCTGCAGGTTCGTGACCTTCAGCGTGTCCCCGTCGGGAAGCGTCAGCAGTCCCTCGCGCCGCGAGCGTTCAATGGCGCGAAGCTGCTCGATCAGCGCTTCGATGTCCTTCGTGTCCATCGCGCCCGGTCTGGCCGCGGCGGAGCGGGATGTCGTGGGGGAGCGCGGCGCCCGTTCAGCGGGAGCGCGGCTTCGTGCGCCCGGAGGGCGCGAGGTGTCTTCCCGGCGGACGTCCTCGGGCCGTTTGTCGTCGCGCAGCCCGAGATACACCGGGTGGCGGAGCTTCGCGTCGGCGGTCCATTCGGTGAACCTGATTTGTGCGACCAGTTCCGGTTTGACCCAGTGCGGCCGCTCGTTCGTTTTCGGCTTGACGCGGAACGGCGGCGTGGCGGTTTCCAGCGGCCCGAGCAGCTTCATCAACCGCGCCAGCTCTTTCTCGTTGAAGCCGGTGCCCGTGTGCCCGGCGTACTGGAGTGCGCCATCCTTGTACACACCAAGCAGGAGCGCGCCAAAATGCGATCGTGTCTGTCGCGGCTCGGTCCAGCCGCCGATCACGAATTCCTGATCGTGGACGATTTTCAGCTTCCGCCAGTCCGGCGTCCGCTTGCCTGACTTATAGGGCGAGTCGGCGCGCTTCGCGATCAACCCCTCCCATCCACGAGCTTTCGCTTCGTCGAACAATTCGCGTCCGTTGCCGCGGACCATCGTGCTCAGGCGCACCGCCGGCGTTCCGGTTTTTCCGAGCAGGCGTTCGAGCGCCGCGCGGCGCTCGAGCAGCGGGCGATCGCGCAAATCGGTCGCGCCGTCGCGCAGGAGATCGAACGCGATGAACGCGACGGACGGGCAGGACGGGCTGGATGGGTGGGATGGGCTCGAGGGACGTGCACCCGTCAGATGAATGCGTCCCTGGAGTTGCTGGAAGCCGGCGGGCTCGCCGTGGTCGTCGAGCGCGACGATTTCGCCGTCCAGGACGACGGGCGCGTTCAGCCGGCGCGCCCACGTGGCGAGTGCGGTGGCAATCTCCGGAAACTGGGCGGTTTTCTCGTTGCCCAGACGCGACCAGAGCCGAACGCCGCCGCTCGCCACTTCGGCGACGGCACGGATCCCATCGTATTTCGGTTCGTACACCAGGTGCGGGTCGTCGAGCGGCGGTTCGGCAAGCGAGGCCAGCATCGGGCGGACGTCGAAAGACACCTTATCTGAGACCTGCAATTTGGAATTTGGAATTTGGAATTCGGAATGCGCGACTGGATTGGATTCCGCATTCCAAATTCCGAATTCCAGACTCTTCAGGCCGCGCGTCGCCTGCGCTTCTTTACACCGGCCTTCTTCGAGCCGCCCTTCACCAGATCGTCCTGGCAGCCCGTGGTGAAAGTCTCGCTGCATTCGACGGGCGATGCATCCTCGCGGGCTGCGTTGATCCTCCCTTAAATACTCCCGGTATTGCACCCCACCGTGCACAAGACGCACAGGGGGCCCCGCTCTGCGGTCGTCGCGCCTTGCCCGCGAGGCGCCCCGTCTCGGTGCGACGCCAGACTTTCACCACGGGCTGCTAGCCCACGGACTCGCCCTCGCGAATGCAGACCCGTTCGAATTTCACGGGCGACTTGTCGCGGGCGTGCAGCATCCTGAACTTCGGCCGGTGGTTCCGGACGGCCGTGTGCAGCTCGATTGGGATGGTCACCAGGCCGAAGGCAACCGATCCCTTCCAGAGCGCGCGAGCCATTCACCCTCGGAGTTTGAGCTCCCTTTCAGCTTCGAGCCAGTCGTCGAATGCCATGCCGTGGCCGCCACCGCGTTCGAGATAGCGATGGTACGCGCGCAGGCGAATGTCGTCTTCGTTCGGCTGCCAGGCAGGCAGTTCCGATGTGAACGCGCGTATTCCGCCCGGCGTGGCCGGCTCCGGATCCAGTTCGATGGGACGGTGTTGCCCTACCGCGCCACGCGCGGCCTGCGTGTCCGCTTGTTCCGGCGCCAGCGTGCCGCGCGGCCGGCGGCGTGGCGGGGTCGACATGTCATTCGGCGAGTCAGGAGGCTGCGATCGAACAGGGCGTTTGGCCATAACGCGATATCTCCATCTGGCGACTCGTGTTTACACACGGCGCGTGGTTGAAACGATTGGCTGGGCACGGCCGATTCGGGAGTACGGAGGCGTGTGAAACGAAGCTCGGCGTGCGCCAGGAGCGTGTCTGAGAAACAAGAACACGCTCCCAGTAGGCCGGCTTCGCCGGCGAAAAACAGCCATAATTCGCAGATCACGCGCGCGTGGCGCGCCTACCGGGAGCCCGTCCGCCATCACTTGGACGGGCTCCCAGGAAGATCGAAAGATACAATGGACACCGCTGACCCGAAGGAAATCAAGATAGCCCGACGGGCTGTCCGTGCAAATCAATCGCCGGTAGAACCGATGAGCTTGTGGATTCCGATCAACGGGATTCGCACCCACTCGGGTCGATGATTCACTTCGTATCCTAGCTCGTAAAGCGCCTTGTCGATCACAAAAGCTCGTAAGAGCCGATCCCACCGCCCGGCCTGCGGCAGAAGCGGCGAGCCGCCCACCGTGGCGCGATAGCCGGTGAGGAACGCGTCGGCCACCCAGTACTGCCACGTATCGGCCCACGGCTCGAGCGCGGCCTGGCTGTCGGGTGTGTGGATCGTGAAGGCGAACAGCGCCGCGTACGCGGCATAGCTGTACGACCTGACCATCCCCGCAACATCTTTCAGCGGCGACTGCTTGGCCCGCCGTTGCATGATCGATCGATCCGGCTCGCCTTCGAAATCGAGGATCACGTAATCTTCCTCCGCGCGCAGCACCTGCCCCAGATGATAGTCGCCATGGATGCGGATTCGCGCGCCGGCGCCGTCGAGTCCGCGCACCTCGTCGAAACGCGCGAGCAGCGCGTCGCGCCGGGCCAGGAGCGCGTCGGCGAACGGCAGCGACGGTTCGGCGAGCGTGCCGAGACGCTGTTCGAGCGCCTCGAGCGATGCACGGGCGTGGGCGTGCATGTCGTCGGCGAGCGCGTTCAGAGCGGCCGTGTCGAGCGGCTCGGGCGCAAAGGCGGCGCCCGGTGTCTCGGCCAGCGTCAGATGCAGTTCGGCGGTGCGCCGGCCGAGCGTCGCCGCGCTCGTGAGGTACCAATTCTCGAGCGCCGCAAAGAAGGGTGGCGGCTCTGCCAGCGATCCATGCTCCGGCAAGCCTGGCTGCACGGTCGGGGCGGGCGGCGGAGGATAGTCAGGATGGGCGGGATGGTCCGCCGGATACGCAGGGCCCGACGGAGGAGTGACGGGAGGATGGGCAGGATATGCGCTGGCGGTCGGCGATTCGCCGACGCGCGCCGAGACTCGCTCGTAAAACCGCCGCAGCTCGTCAACCGTGAATTCCCACCCCGACCCTTGATGCCTCACCACGGTCTGCAGGACGCCCAGGGTCCCCGGCTCGAGGTTCGGACGCAGATACTCCAGGGCCCCGGCGAGCGCCGGTGTCCGCGTGAATCCGCGCGTCGTGAGCACGCTGCCGATCTCGAATTCAGGGTTCGGCGTCGGCTCGAGCCGGCGGAACAGCTTCAGCACGTACTGATCGTTGACGAAGGCGAGGCTGTTGCTCTGGTCGATGCTGCCGCGCGTCCAGCGGTGTTCGCTTTCCAGATCGAGAGGCCGTCCGACCAGCAGGCCGCGAACGCTGCCGCGGGCCGTGGCCAGTTCCTTGCCCTGCTCCATCAATTCGAGCACGCGATTGCACGTATCTGTGTCGTACACGCCATCGACGATGGCGCCTTTGCGCGCGCCGGTCACGCGCGCCAGCACCGCCGCCGGGATCTCGTCGATCACCCGCTCGGCCTCCTCGCCGGTCAGAAGCGCGAGCGGGACGAAGTAGCTCTCGGTCCACCCGTCCGCGTACTCGAGCGAGACGACCGTGAGGAATGCCGGGTTCGTCCCCTGGCGGAGCGCGCTCCAGTCGGTGAACCGGGCCTGTTTGATTTCGCGCGATTTCGAGGCGAACCAGCGCTGGCGCTGCAGAAACGGCCGGAGCGCCTGCCGCTCGATCACGGTGCGGGTCCCGCTGTCGAGCGCGTTCTGCCAATCCACGCCCATCAGCAGGGCCGGCAGCGACTCGACGATGGCGGCGCGCGCATCCTGCGCCGCCATGGCGCGTGGGGCCATCTGCATCGGCTCGCGCTGCAGCGTGAACCAGTACGCGGCGTAGGGCCCGAGCGTCAGAAAATACGGCCGGTCGGTAATGCGCGGGAACTCGGTCAGACCGAGCATCTCCACCGGAATCAAGCCGGCAAACGATTCGAGACGGAGCTCCGCCGGCTGCACCGACCGCGACAGGTTCACGACACACAGGATGGTCTCGCGATCGTCCCCGCGCAGGTACGCCAGGATCTTCCGGTTCGAGCAGTTGACGAACTCGAGCGAGCCGCGGCCGAAGACGCGGTGCTGCTTCCGCATCGCGATCAGGCGCTTCATCCAGTTCAGGAGCGAGAACGGATAGCGTTCCTGCGCTTCGACGTTGATCGAGTGATAGCCGTAGACGGGATCCTGGATCGGCGGTGCGTACAGCCGCGCCGGATCGGCGCGCGAGAACCCGCCGTTGCGATCGCTGCTCCACTGCATCGGCGTGCGGACGCCGTTGCGATCGCCGAGGTAGATGTTGTCGCCCATGCCGATTTCGTCGCCGTAGTAGATGATGGGCGTGCCGGGAAACGAACAGAGCAGCGCATGCATCAATTCGACCCGGCGCCGGCTGTTCTCCATCAGCGGCGCGAGGCGCCGCCGGATCCCCACGTTCAGCCGCATCTGCGGATCGGCCGCATAGACGGTGTACATGTAGTCGCGCTCCTCGTCGGTCACCATTTCCAGCGTGAGCTCGTCGTGATTGCGGAGGAAGAGCGCCCACTGACAGTTGTCGGGGATTTCGGGCGTCTGGCTCAGGATTTCGGTGATCGCATGGCGATCCTCCTGCCGGATGGCCATGAACATCCGCGGCATCAGCGGGAAGTGAAACGCCATGTGACATTCGTCGCCCTCGCCGAAATACATGCGGACGTCCGACGGCCACTGGTTCGCTTCGGCCAGCAGCATCCGGTTCTTGAACGCGGCGTCGAGCTCGCGGCGCATCCGCTTCAGGACGTCGTGGGTTTCGGGCAGGTTTTCGTTGTTCGAGCCTTCCCGGACGCACAAATACGGCACGGCATCGAGCCGGAGCGCATCGACGCCGAAGTCCAGCCAGAATTTCATCACGTCGATCAGCGCGGCGACGACCGCCGGGTTGTTGTGATTCAGGTCGGGCTGGTGCGAAAAGAACCGGTGCCAGTAGTACTGGCCGGCCACCGGGTCGTAGGCCCAGTTCGATTTCTCCGAATCGAGGAAGATGATGCGCGTTTCGGAGAACTTCTTGTCCGAGTCGCTCCAGACGTAGAACTCGCGCTCGGCTGAGCCTCTCGGCGCGTGCCGCGCGCGCTGGAACCACGGATGCTGGTCGGACGTGTGATTGACGACGAGCTCGATGAGAATCTTGATGTGCCGCGCGTGCGCCGCGCGCACCAGCGCCTGAAAATCGTTGAGCGTCCCGTACGCGGGATGGACGTTCAGATAATCGGCAATGTCATACCCGTCGTCTCGAAGCGGCGACGGGAAGAAGGGCAGCAGCCACAGGCAGGTGACGCCGAGATCCTGCAGGTAGTCGAGCTTCTGCGTGAGGCCCTGAAAATCGCCGATGCCGTCGTTGTTGCTGTCGAAGAACGACTTCACGTGGGCCTGGTAGATGACGGCGTCCTTGTACCAGAGGGGATCGTCGCCGGCGACCACCGTCTGGCCAACGGGCTCCGTGACGACTGTGAGATTGGGAACTTCTAGCGCCATAAAGGAATTCGGAATGCGGAATTCGGAATTCAGAATTCGGACCGGGGAATCGGGAATGCTGTTGAATCGGATTACGAATTCCGAATTCCGAATTCCGAATTCTGAATTTCCAACTTCAGAATATGTCCCTGCCGCACGCCTGGATCGAAGCGCACGTAATTCCAGCCCCGATGCCACGTGTAGCGCTCGCCGTCCAGCAGGTCGTCCACCACGAACGCGTCCCGGTCGACCGGCACCTCCACGTGGCCGTGCTGCATGTGATGCGGATCCAGGTTGACGACCATCAGCAGCGATTCGCCGCCGTCGGCCGACACCTTGCTGTACGCGATGAGCTCGGGGTTGTCGGTCGCGTGAAACCGCAGCGTGCGATCGACCTGGAGCGCGGGATGCTGATGTCGTATCCGGTTCACGCGGCACACGAGCTCGTTGATGTTACCCGGCCGATCCCAGTTACGCCTGCGATATTGATACTTCTCAGAGTCCGCGTATTCCTCCGAGCCCGGAGCGGCGGGCCGGTTCTCGGCCAGCTCGAACCCGCTGTACATGCCGTAGCTCGCGCCCAGCGTCGCCGCCAGCAGCAGCCGCGCCTCGAACGCGCTCCGGCCGCCGTGCTGCAGGTACGCGTGCAGGATGTCGGGCGTGTTGACGAACAGGTTCGGACGCAAGTACTCGCGCGACTCGGACTCGGTCAGCTCGGTGAAGTAGTCGCTGATCTCCGCTTTGCTGTTGCGCCACGTGAAGTACGTGTACGACTGCGTGAAGCCGGCCTTGGCCAGATAGCGCATCAGCCGCGGCCGCGTGAACGCTTCCGACAGAAAGATGACGTCGGCATGCTGCTGGTGAACGCGATCGATCATCCATTCCCAGAACCCGAACGTCTTCGTGTGCGGGTTGTCGACGCGGAAGATCTTCACGCCGTGCTCGACCCAGAACACCGTCACGTCGAGCAGCGCCTGCCAGAGCTCGCGCCAGTGTTCGGTCTCGAAATCGAACGGGTAGATGTCCTGATACTTCTTCGGCGGGTTCTCCGCGTATTTGATCGTG
>QHWF01000054.1:0-3755 GCA_003222455.1 Acidobacteriota bacterium | reverse complement strand
GAACGCCTCGAAGTCGTCGATGGTTCCGAGGCCGGGTTCGATGGCGGTGTGACCGCCGTCCGCCGATCCGATGGCCCATGGGCTGCCTGGATCGTCGGGACCGGCGACGAGCGAGTTGTTCCGGCCCTTCCGGAAGCTCCGTCCAATGGGATGCACCGGCGGCAGGTAGACAACGTCGAAGCCGAGATCGGCAATGCGCGGCAGCTCCGCTCCCGCCTCGGCGAACGTGCCGCTGCGGCCGGCGGCGCGCCCGGCCGATCGCGGAAACATCTCGTACCACGCACCAAACCGCGCGCGCTCGCGATCCACCCAGACCCGCAGCGTCACGCTGATGGTCGCGCGCGACCGATCCCGATACCGCGCCATGCGCGCCAGCAGCGCGTCGTCCAGCGCCAGTTGCAGGCGCTGACTGGCGGACGCGGTGTCGGCAATGGCGTCCGCTCGCCGGCGCAGCCAGTCCCGGTCCTCACCCGCGGTTCGTTTGTCGCCGGTCTCTTCGTCGGCCGCCAGCCGCCCTGCGCGCTCCGACGCGTTGCGAACGAGCAGCGACCCTTCGAGCAGCTCGACCGACAGTTCCCGGCCCGCGGCGGCCTTCAATTGCAGTTCCCGGCGCCAGGTCAGAAACCCGTCCGGCCAGGCCACGATCTGATACAGATGCCAGCCTGGTTCGAATCCGACGGTGAAGACGGCGGTCCATTCGTCGGTGCCTGGCGCAACAAGCGTCATCGGCGTTTCGCGCCACCCGCCGGTCGCCGCACTGTCCGTCGATGCCAGGCCACGGTCGCGAACCACCGCCGCGACGACGTCGTGCCCGTCGGCGAAGATGTCGGCCCACACCTGAACCGACTCGCCCACCGTCCGCTTGATTGGCCAGCGGCCGTTGTCGATGGCGGGTCGGATGCGCTCGACGACCACCCGACGGGTGAGCGCGTCGGGAATTTCGACGGAGGCCTGACGACGCTCGACCGTGGTCTGTCGTCGGTCGGTGCTGGCCCGGCGCCGGTTCGGCCGGCTGGCGACGTCGGGTTGACGGGCAAGCGGCGACTGCGGATCGGTGACCGGCGACTTGGCGGCCATTCGCTAGGCCTCGGCCGGGACGAGCGCGCTGCGCGCCGTGGCAGGTACGGTGACGTGCTCGGACTCGGGTGCGCGCCGGCGATCGCGCAGCGGCGGCCACACGCGGAAGAGGGCAATCGACTGTCCCTGAAGTGGATACCGGCCACCGGGCTTGTAGGCGCGGTCGCCGACCGCCGGCTCGAAAGTGTCGAGGACGCGCCGCCACTGGTGCTTGTCGTCGAGCGAGGGAAGCGCAAAGGGCACACTGTCGCTGTGACCGTTGAGCAGCACGAGCAACGTGTCGCCCATGATCGGCTCGCCGCGTTCGTCCACTTCTTCGATCGCGTTGCCGTTGAGCAGCATCCCGAGGCTCAGGACGAAATCGGCGTTCCACTTCTCGTCGGTCATCTCGCGGCCATCGGGCGCGAGCCAGGCGACGTCCTTCACCTCGCCGCCGCGGATGCTGCGCCCCTGAAAATACTTGCGCCGCCGCAGCGCCGGCTGCGACAGGCGGAAGTGCACGAGCTTCCTCGTGAGATTCAGGAGCGCGCGCTTGTCGGCGTCGAGATTCCAGTCGATCCAGCTGATGTCGTTGTCCTGGCAGTACGCATTGTTGTTCCCGCGTTGGGTTCGACCCAGTTCGTCGCCGTGGCTGATCATCGGCACGCCCTGCGACAAGAGCAGCGTGGTCAGGAAGTTGCGTTTCTGCCGCTCGCGAAGCGCACGAACCTCCGCGTGGTCGGTCGGGCCTTCAACGCCGCAGTTCCAACTCAGATTGTTGTTCTCTCCGTCGCGGTTCTCTTCGAGGTTCGCCTCGTTGTGCTTCTCGTTGTAGCTGACCAGATCGTGCAGCGTGAAGCCGTCGTGCGACGTGATGAAGTTGATGCTTGCGTAGGGACGGCGCCCGCCGTGTTCGTACAAGTCGTTGCTGCCGGCGAGTCGTGTGGCGAGCTCCGACACCGTGCCGGCGTCGCCGCGCCAGAACCGCCGGACGGTATCGCGATACTTCCCGTTCCACTCGGTCCACAGCACCGGAAAATTGCCGACCTGATAACCGCCCTCCCCGAGATCCCAGGGTTCCGCAATCAACTTCACCTGAGACAGCACGGGATCCTGATGGATGATGTCGAAAAACGCCCCCAGTCGGTCCACGTCGAACAGTTCCCGGGCGAGGGCGCTCGCCAGGTCGAATCGGAACCCGTCGACGTGCATCTCGAGCACCCAGTACCGCAGGCTGTCCATGATCAGTTGCAGCACCTGCGGGCACTGCATGTTCAGCGTGTTCCCGCAGCCGGTGAAATCCACGTAGTACCGCAGATCGTCGGCGACGAGCCGGTAGTACGAGTAATTGTCGATACCTTTGAGCGACAGCGTCGGTCCGAGATGATTGCCTTCGGCCGTATGGTTGTAGACGACGTCCAGAATGACTTCGAGTCCGGCCGCGTGGAGCGCGCGCACCATCCGCTTGAATTCACGCACCCGACCGGCCGGTGAAACCGAGGCGGCAAGGCGGCGCTCCGGCGCGAAGTAGCCGATGCTGTTGTAGCCCCAGTAATTCGTGAGCAGATTCTCCTTGAGGTGGCGATCGCGGGTGTGATGATGCACCGGCATCAGCTCGACGGCGGTCACGCCGAGCGATTTCAAATGGTCGAGCGCCGGCTCCATCGTCAGCGCCTCGTAGGTGCCGCGCAAGCGCTCGGGGATCGAAGGATGCAGCTTCGAGAAGCCTCGTACGTGCATCTCGTAGATGACGGTATTGTGCCAGGGCGTTCGGGGCGGGCGGTCGTCGCCCCAGGTGAATGCCGGATCGACCACGGCCGCAAGCGGCGCGAATGCGGCGTTGTCGCGCGGGTCGAACGCGAGATCGCCATCGGGATGGCCGACCTCATACCCGAACATCTCGTCGGCCCAACGCAGTGTGCGCGCTACCGACTTCGCGTATGGATCCAGGACAACCTTGTTAGGGTTGAAACGATGGCCCGCGGTCGGATCATACGGTCCGTATATCCGATAACCGTAGAGCTGGTTAGGGCGTGCGTCCGGTAGAAACGCGTGCCAGACCATGTCGGTCTGCTGGCGGAGCGGAACTTTGTCCGTTTCTTTTTTTGCGTCGGGGCGATCGAACAGGCACAATTCGACCTTGGTCGCGTGCGCCGAAAAGATTGCGAAGTTAACGCCAACACCGGTCCAGCTGGCACCGAGCGGATACGGATCCCCTGGCCACACACGCATCGCAGTGGGCGGCGCTTCAAGGTATGTGCCAGTTCAGGAGCGTGGTTGCTACATTTCTTTGCCACGAAGACACAAAACCACGAAGAAAGCCACGAATCGTTTTTCGTGTGGCATCTTCGGCGTGATGCTCCGCAGCGATGTCCTCTTCTTCGTGCGTTCTTCGTGTCTTCGTGACT
This sequence comes from Acidobacteriota bacterium, assembly GCA_003222455.1. Lineage (GTDB taxonomy): Bacteria > Acidobacteriota > Vicinamibacteria > Vicinamibacterales > CAVVIG01 > QHWF01. The sequence goes on along the minus strand of QHWF01000054.1, from coordinate 291 downwards.
TCGTGGTTGCATTTTGGGTGGGTGCAGCTGGTGGACTAGGTCGCGTAGCGATCGTTGAACCAGGGCTCGGCGGAGTTCGAGTACCCGCGCACTTCCCAGAAGCCCTTTCGATCCGCCGCGAGAAACTCGATCTTGCGGATCCACTTGGCGCCCTTCCACGCGTACAGCTTCGGCGTGATCATGCGGCACGGACCGCCGTGCTCGCGCGGCAGCGGTTGCCCTTCCCACGTGTGCACGAGCAACACGTCATCGTCCACGGCGCGCACGAGCGGCAGGTTGGTCGTATAGGCG
>QHWF01000907.1:1723-7920 GCA_003222455.1 Acidobacteriota bacterium | reverse complement strand
AGCGCCCGAGAAGCTCGCGCAAGCCGTGAACCTGAACTCGTTTCCGACGACGTTCTTCGTCGGTCGGGATGGGCGGGTGCGCGGCGTGACGGCGGGGTTCCCCGGCAAAGCGAGCGGCAAGTTCCACGACGAGGCGACGGCCGACATCATCGCACGCATCGAGCGGATGCTTGCTGAACCGGTGCGGACGTCGTCGGCGCAATAGCGGCGCTTCTCTAGAGAGCGAACGTCACGATCGAACGCAGAGGCCGCAAAGGACGCAAAGAAAGACAATATTTCTTCGCGGCCTTCGCGGCCTTCGCGGCCTTTGCGTTCCAGAGCGTCGTCAGTTCGTCGGACACGCTCCCAGGGCGCCTTCGCCGGCTGTGCGTTCCAACTTCCCGCGATATAGTAGGTCTCGCATGAAGCTGATTCGCTTCGGCGAGCCCGGCCGCGAACGTCCAGGCCTTCAGCTGCCTGATGGATCGCGCGTCGACGCCTCTGCCTTCGGTAGCGATTACGACGAGGCGTTCTTTGGCGGCGACGGCCTCGACCGGCTCGCCGCCTGGGCGGCGCGCGACGCCGCGCGCGCCTCTCGCGTAGACCCCTCCACGCGGCTCGGTCCACCGATCGGCCGGCCGAGCAAGATCGTGTGCGTCGGCTTGAATTACCGCGACCATGCTGCTGAGAGCGGCATGGACATCCCCAAAGAGCCGGTCGTGTTCTTCAAGGCGACCTCGTCTCTGGCCGGCCCCAACGACAACTTGATCATTCCGCGTGGCAGCACCAAGGTGGATTGGGAAGTGGAATTGGCGGTCGTGATCCGCGGGCGTGCTTCGTACGTGACGGTCGAGCAGGCGGCCCGCCACGTCGCCGGCTACGTCCTGCACAACGATTATTCCGAGCGATCGTTTCAGCTCGAACGCGGTGGTCAGTGGGTGAAGGGCAAGAGCGCCGACACCTTCGCGCCGCTCGGACCGTTTCTGGCGACGCCAGACGAAGTTGGCGATGCCGCACGATTGGAGATGTGGCTGACCGTCAACGGTCACATGCGCCAGCGGAGCAGCACCGCGAATATGATCTTCAACGTGATCGAGCTGATCAGCTACATCAGCGGATTCATGACCTTGTTGCCTGGCGACGTCATCAGCACCGGCACACCGGCGGGCGTCGGCCTGGGCATGAAGCCATCGCCCCTGTACCTGAAGGCCGGCGACGAGGTGGCGCTCGGCATCGACGGCCTCGGCGAGTCGCGCCAGCGGGTCGTGCCGTTCGCATGAGTAGTCCGGCCGCTTCGAAGTCCGTCCACCTGTTCCACACGTGTCTGGTCAACGAGATCGATCCTGATGTCGGCATGGCCGTGGTGCGCGTGCTGGAGCGCGCCGGCGTGGTCGTGCACGTGCCAGCCGATCAGACATGCTGCGGGCAGCCGGCGTACAACGCCGGTTACCACGACGAAGCGCGCCAGGTGGCGCGGCATACGCTGCAGGTCCTGTCACAGACCCGTGGCCCCATCGTGATTCCCTCGGGATCCTGTGCCGACATGCTGGTCCATCAGTATGCCGTCCTGTTTCAGGACGATCCGCACCTGCTCGAAACCGCGCGGGCGGTCGCGAAACGGTGCCGGGAGTTCAGTCAATTTCTCGCCGAGATCGCGCCGCACGGTGTGGGCGGGGAACTGCCGGTCTCCGTGGCGTACGCCCGGCAGATCGACGTGCGCGATCAGGAAGAATGCTGCGGATTCGGCGGGTTGTTCTCGGTGAAGAACGCCGAGATTTCGACCGGCATGCTCGACCGCAAACTTGCGGCGGTGGAGGCGTCGGGCGCCGAGCGCCTGGTGAGCTGCGATCTCGGGTGCCTGCTGCATCTTGGGGGCGGACTGCATCGGCGCGGATCGCCCATCCGCGCGCAGCACCTCGCGCAGTTTCTGGACGAGGCGAGCGGCGCGGACAAATAGTCTAGGATCACAGAATCCGTGAGTCTCCCGCGTGATGCACCAGACAAGCGGCGGTTCGGCCACGTAACTCCAGTCTCCGCGTGCGCCTCGGAATCGCACGGCCTTGGGCGGTTCGTCCGCGATGCACTAGCCATCACCCGTCGCCAACTCGAACCAGACCGACCGCTGACAGCCAACGATGGTCCCGGGAGCGGCCCATCGCGCGCGATCATCGTCGGCTACGGCGTCCTCAGTCTGATCTTCTGCTCGTCGTTGTTCGCGCGACCCACAGCCCTCGGCGGATCCGATTGGGACCAGCATCTCTTCTACTACGCCGAGGCGCTGAAGAACGTAGTCGAGTATGGGCAATTGCCGCTCTGGAGTCCGTGGTATTGCGGCGGGAACGTCCTCTGGCAGAACCCCCGGGTGGCGCTCCTCAGCCCCGTTTATCCGCTCGCGATCGTCGTGCCGCTCGCGCTCGCGATGAAGGTGAACATCGTCCTTCATTACTGGATCGGGTTCGTCGGTATGCACCTGCTGCTGGCACGCGTGATCGGCCTCACCTTCGGGCCCGGCATTCTCTACCTGGCGTCGGTCTTCACGCTCGGCGGTGCGAGCGCGCTTCATCTCGCGGTCGGACACAGCGTCTTTCTCCCGGCGTTCTATCTGCCGCTGCTGATGTTCTTCGTGTTTCGGGTGTTCCAGGGCCGCGCGCTTCGGCCCTCGTGCCGATCGCAGTCGTCGGAATCGGCATCGTGTCGGTGAGCGTCGCCGTGGCCGAGCGCAGCTGGCAGGCACTCGTGCTTGCGGCCGCCATCGCCGGGTTCGGTCTCGCCTACGCGGCGCCGAAACTCGCTCCGGTCACGCACTTTGTCACGAGCGACCGCTTCCGGGACACGACAAACCCGATCGATCATCCCGATCGCATGACGCCGGCGATGGTGGTCCACGCGTATGCCGACCCGGCACAGAACGTCAAGTCGGCGTTCTCGAGCGCGCAGCGACATGGCTGGTGGGAGTACGGCAACTACATCGGGACGCTCGCGTCGATCCTGATTGTCGCGGGCCTGGCGTGGACGTTCGCAGCTCCGTCCATCCGCGGGCGGCCGCCGGTTCGCGCGATTGCGGTCACGGCCCTCGTCTTTTTCGTTCTGTCGTTGGGCGAGTTCAGCGCGTTCGCACCGGCGCTCTGGCTTTGGCACATCCCTACCTTCTCATGGTTTCGAATTCCCAGCCGATACACGATTGGGTTCACGCTCTTCGGGACCATGGCCGTCGCCGCGGCCGCGCGCGATCTGGCGGGCAGGATCGTGTGGACGCCGGCCCGGCAGCTAGTCATCGGCACGGTGTGCGCACTGGCCGTGTGCCAGCTGGTCGTGGTCAACCGCGCGCATTTCCGTGATGTCTTTTCGCTGCCGCCCCTCGACTCCGGATTCCGCATCATGAAAGGAACCGGCGAGCCCGCGTTTGATTCCGCGCTCAGTGCGCGGACGCCCAACTCGCCGATGCTGCGGGCGCTGATGCGCGGCCAGGCCGTGTTGTATTGCGACGAGTCGCTGCAGTTGACACGGGGCGCGGATTCTGCCCGACCGCTCGTCTGGTCCGACGAGCGCTCGAAGATCTCATCGATCGTGTTCACACCGAACCGGGTGCAATTCTCGGCCGTCGGCGGCTTCGAGCCTTCCCGCGTGTATCTCAATCAGAACTACGCCGCAGGATGGCGGAGCACCGCCGGGCCGGTCCTCCTCGATCCGCGTGATGGCGGCCGCCCATACGTGCAGCTTGCACCGGGACAAACCGGCAGATTCGCGTTCTCTTTCATGCCGCCAGGGCTGGTGCCGGGCACGATTGTCTTGGTTGTCGCGCTCGTCACGTCCAGGCTGCTCTGGCATCGCCATCTGCCGGCAGTGACCGTCGGGCGAGCCATCGCAGACTCGAGCATGACTGGAGGCATGCTGTTCAGCGCCAGGGCGGAGCACGCATCGCGATTGTTGCTGCTGGCGTCGGTGGTGTGTGCGATCGCCACGCGAATCATTGTTGTGGCAGGCGAACAGCAGACGAAGCTGGCCAATCTGGCCCTGATCAGCTTTTCCGCGACGTTTGTCCTCAGCCTCGTGTCCCACACCGCAATCGCCGGCCTGCTCGCCTGCACCTACGTCGCGCCGCTCTTCATCTCCCGCTTGTGGGTCAACAACGCCACGGCGTACCAGGTCTTCTTGTCGGCGGGACTGGTTGGCGTCATGCTGCCACGCTGGTCGCCACGCCACTGGGCCCTTCCGGTGCCGTGGCGCGTGCCGCTCGTCGGCTGGGCGCTCGCGGTAGCGGCCACGTGGCCCATCGTGGCCGCCCGCGAAGTCGACTTCCACCCTGAATCGGCGGCGCTTCTCACCAAGCCGGTGTCGAACCTCGGCTTGCCGGCATGGATGGCTGTCGTGTTCACCACCGATTCTGCTGCGGTGCTGATCCTGTCGGTTCTGTGGCTGGACTGGTTGTTCACCACGTTCGGTGGCGATCGCCGCACGTTCACGCGCACGATCATCGTGCCGTTATTGGCGAGCGGTACAGCGGCATGCGCGGTCGCGACCTACCAACTGCTCAACGATATGTCCTTCATGAACGAAGGGTGGAGGCCGTTGGGGCGTGCGGCGGGCACGATGCTCGATGCCAATGCGCTCGGCATGATCGCCTTGCTGTGCAGTTGCGGATGTGTTGCCTGTACGAACTGGCGGTCGCTGTGGTCGAGGATCATCGCGATCGTCATTGTAGCGTTCACGTCGACCGCCATCTGGGCGTCCGGATCGAGGACGGCACTGATCGCGGGGCTCGCCGCGTTCGCGTGGATCGTCGGGTCGGCGATCCAGTATGGTGAGACGCCCCCCTCGCCTTGGGCCGTTCGGCGGCGCCGTACAACAATCGCCCAGGTCGTGGTCGTCAGTGTGGTAATGGGTGCGGCGCTTTACGCGCTCAAGGACACCGGTCCTGCTCGGCGACTGGGATGGATCGTGCCTTCGGCATCAGCCGACGCGGTCGGCGGCTTTCTCAAAGAGACGCTCTGGAACCGCGCGGGCTACGGCACCGCGGCGGCAGAAATGATTCGCAAGAACCCCTGCCCGGTGATGGTCGGCGATTATCTGTCGCATCTGCGACGACCACTCGCGCCGGACAACGCGCAGAATTGGGTTCGTCATCACCTTGCGGAACTTGGCCTGGTCGGGAGCCTTGCATGGATGGCATGGGCGGTGGCGATTGTCGTGTGGGCCGCGCGCCGGCGGACGTCGCTTGCGGATAGGCGCAGCGCGGTGTCCATCGTCAGCGCCCTGGCCGGCATTCTCGTGATATCGCAAGTCGGCATGCCGACCCAGAATCCCGCGGTCGCCCTCACGTGCTGGACATTCTTGTTCTGGTACGTCCTGGTGCGCTCTCCAGGCGACACGACGATAGCGGCACGATCCGCTGTTGCCCCCTGGTGGGGTTGGGGGCTCGCCTCAGCTTTCGTCATCGTGTCTACAATCGGCACGTGGATGGTGGGAGCAACAACGCTGCAAGTTCCCATGCGGGCGAGGGAGGCAGGGCGGCCGTACGAGTACGGATTCTCCTCTGCGCACCTGACACCTTCAGGGGACGTGTTCAGGTGGGCGCCGCAACACGCCGTCACCGTCGTCGCGGCGCCAACGCGCGTCGTCAAGTTGACGGTGTGGACCAACCGCCAGGATATCGCGACCCACCCGGTACAGGCGCGTGTATGGCACGAGAATCACGTCGTTATCGATACGGTATTGCATGACCACCAACCTGTGACGGCCTACGTGGTCGTTGATCGCGAGCCTCGCTGGTTGATGGTGCGGACATACTTCGATCGGGTCGTGCCGCCGAATGCTCTCGAGCTCGGGCTCGCGGTCCAGTGGACGTTCGTCGACGCCGATCCCGGCGACGCAGGGGGCGCCCACGTCGTGGCTGCGCGATGACACACTCCGCTGGACAGTCCGTCGACGTCATGAAGAGAATGAGCATCAATGGAGCGTGATGCTTGTGATCGCGGCCTGGGGAAGAACTTGCGCGCGGCCGCGCTGGTGGTCCTGACTAGCCGTTCTGCCGTTCTTCTCGCCGGCTACTTGGCCGTGGTGGTGTTCGGCTATCCCGGCGGCCATCCTCCGGTGCGCGATTTTGACAACGAGATCCTGAATCTCCCATCGCGCTTCGACGCACGATGGTACTTGCAAGTCGCGACCAGCGGCTATGCGTACGACCTGCGCACCGCTTCAAATGCGCAGCAGAACATCGT
>QHWF01000907.1:0-1713 GCA_003222455.1 Acidobacteriota bacterium | reverse complement strand
CGATCGGATCGGTGCTCGCCGGTACGCTGCTCTCAATCGCCGCATTCGGGGCTGCGCTCGTGTATCTGGGGGCGTTCGTTCGTAGGATGAGCACCGACGACCACGCGCAGGCGTCGCTCTGGCTTCTGGCCTTCTACCCGTTTTCGATCTTCTACGGCGCGATCTACACGGAATCATTCTTTCTGCTCGCGTCCGTCGGTGCGGTGCACCACTTCAAGCGGCGCGAGCACGTGCGCGCTGCCGCGTGGGGACTCCTCGCGGGCCTGACGCGGCCGAATGGATTTCTTCTTGCTGCGCCGCTCGCCATTCAAGCGGCGACGGGCGTGAAGAGAATGAATCGCATCGCGGCCGCGGCCGCGCCGGTCGTCGGCTTGGCTGTCTACTCGTTGTTCATCTGGCGGACCACCGGCGATCCGTGGATGTGGGCCAAAGGTCATGCGGCGTGGGGCCGAACCTATCAAGGGGTCTTCGCGCTCGTGGTCGATCGGTATCGGATGATTGCCACGAGCGGAGTCGTATCCTACGTGCAGGCACTTCCACACGACGCGCTCAACGCGCTCGGCGTCTTGTTCGCGCTAGCGACTGTGTGGCCGGTCGCGCGAACGCTCGGTGCGGAATACGCCGTTTGGATACTGTTGATGATCCTGCCACCGCTCGCCGCGGGCGGACTCATCTCGGCGGGACGTTTTTCGTCCGTGCTGTTTCCCTCATTCGTCTGGCTCGCCTACGTCGTACCACCCGCTCATCGGCCAGGCTGGGTCGGAGTGTTTGCCGCGCTTCAAGCGGTTTGTGCCGCCATGTTCTACACGTGGCGGCCACTCTACTGAACGCAGCCCTTCAAGGCTGCTCGTGTCGGCCGCGACGATTCGCGTTATAGTGCGCGGCATGTGGTGGTGGGTTTTAGTCGTCCTTCTTGCGTTGGCGGCGACCGCTCCCGCTGCCCAGCCGCCGGCGTACGATCTGATCATCAAGAACGGCCGGATCGTCGACGGCACCGGCAGCCCCTGGTATCGAGGCGACATCGCCGTTCGCGGCGACACGATTGCCCGGATCGGCCGGCGGATCGATGCGCCGGCGGCGCGGGTCATCGACGCCGCCGGCAAGACGGTTGCGCCCGGGTTCATCGACATTCACACCCACGCGCGCCGCGGCATCTTCGACGTGCCGACCGCCGACAACTATGTCCGCCAGGGCGTCACGACGCTCATCGAAGGGCCGGATGGATCGTCGCCGATCCCGCTCCGCGCGTTTCTCGATCGCGTGGCGTCGACGCGCATCACGCCGAACTTCGCCAGCTTCGTCGGCCAGGGATCGGTCCGCGATCGGGTGATGGGTCCGGTCGATCGGAAGGCCACGGCCGACGAGCTCGACAAGATGCGCGCGCTCGTGCGGCAGGGCATGGAAGACGGTGCGTTCGGGTTGAGCTCGGGTCTCTTCTACGTCCCCGGCACGTTCACGCCGACCGCCGAGGTCGTCGAGCTCGCGAAGGTGGCGGGGCAGATGGGCGGAATCTACATCTCCCACATGCGCGATGAAGCGTCGCACGTCCTGGACAGCGTGCGCGAGACGATCGAAATCGGCGAGAAAGGCGGTCTGCCGACTCAGGTGACCCATCACAAGATCATCGGCGCGAAGAACTGGGGACAGAGCGTCCAGACGTTGCGGCTCGTGGACGAAGCGCGCGCCCGCGGCGTCGATGCCACCATCGATCAA
>QHWF01000909.1 GCA_003222455.1 Acidobacteriota bacterium | reverse complement strand
TGCCAGCGCCACGAACAGCACGAGGGCTGGTTTCATTTCGCCAGCCCTCGTCCGAACAGCGCGTTTCGCGCGTCGATCAATCCGTAACCGAACAGGTCGTCCCGTCCAGCCGACCCGAGATCGACCGCGAATTTCTCGAGCGCGTCTTCAATGGCCGCGGGGCTCGTCAGCCCCTGCTGCATCAACATCGCCGCGACGCCGGCCACGTGCGGCGTCGCCTGTGACGTGCCGGCGTAGCCGACATGCCTGAGCACATCGAACCGCGGCGCCGTGTACTGCGCAGGCGGCAAGTCGAAGGTATCGGTCAAATGGAAATCGAACGTCTGCTGCCACACGTACCCGGAATCCTGGCTTCCACCAATGCCGCCGGGCGCGGCAAGCTCCACCCAGCTGCCGCTGCTCGAGTACGGCGCGTGCTCCTTGAACAGGCCGACCGCAGCGACGGACACGGCGCCTTTGATGCGCGACGCAATCTCGGCCGGCGTCTGCGTCGGGTTTCCGGTGGTGAATTCGTTCCCCGCCGCGACAGCGATGAACACGCCTTTCCCCACCGCATAATTCATCGCGTCCTCGATCGCCGGTGCGCAATCGGGCTGGTTGCGATTGGTGGCGCACGTCGCGGGCGAATCCCGGCCGATGCTCATGTTGATGATCCTGGCGCCGTTGTCTGCCGCGTAGCGAATGGCCTGCGCGACGTTGTCGTCGGTGCTGCATCGTGCGATGGCCGAGCCAAAGAGGACGTCCCATTCGGCGCAAATGGCCTTCAAGGGCATCAGCTTCACGTTGAACGCCACACCGGCCGCGCCGATGCCGTCATTGGTGAGCTGCCCGAGCGTCCCGCTCACATGCGTGCCGTGTCCGTCGAAGTCGAACGGGGTATTCGTGTTGTTGACGAAGTCGTGCGGCGCCACAACCCGGCCTGGAGTCACCAGCTGCGTCGCGGCGGCATACGGAATCACGGCATTGGGAATCGGGGGATACGTGCCGAGTCGATCGCGGAAGCCGAGGATGTCCGTCGTGATCATCGCGTTGGTATACGCCAGGCCGGTATCGATCACCGCGACGGTGATTGACGATCCGGCGGACGGCTGAATGTCCCTGAGCGGCAGGTTCCATTGCAGCTCCTTGTAGAACGGATCGTTCGGGACGAAGTCCGTGTGCATGTAGTACGCGGGCTGCGCCCACTCCACATCGGGGCGCTCGCGCAGCGCGGCGGCCACCTGCTGGGCATCTTCGGCCGGATCGATCGTGACGATGTCGAAGTCGGCGTAGTCCGGGCGTGTCGACAGGGCCGCGCTCACCGAGGCCGTTCGCAGCGATTGGGTGGAGACCGCGCCCGAGGCGCCGCCGCGGAATTTCACCAGCACGCGACCGGGCGCATACGGCGCACCCGACGGTCCCACGCGGGCCACCGCTGTCATCGCCGTGCTGAGCGCCGCTTGACGAGTCGTGCGCCTTGTGGCGACGCCGTGCGGCTCGCCCCGCAGCGCGCCGGCATCGACGGCCGGCAGCCCCAGCCCTTCGACGACCGAAAAGCCCGTCGAGGCCGGATTCTGCGCGTGGGCGAGAGCGAGCAGTGAGACGAACGCGGGCACCGCCGCACAGACGCCGGCACGTAGTCGAGCCATCCGTGTATTCTACCTGTCACGGCATGGAGAGACTTGTGGCATGGCTGAGACACTTTTTCACAAGGTCTGGAACGCTCATGCGGTCAGACGACTGCCGAGCGGACAGACGCAGCTGTTCGTCGGTTTACATCTTATTCACGAAGTCACCACACCGCAGGCGTTCGACATGCTGCGGCAGCAGGGGTGGCGCGTCGCGCGGCCCGATCGCACGTTTGCGACGATCGATCACATCGTGCCGACCATGGCCGTGACCCGGCCGTTTCTCGACGTCATGGCTGAAGAAATGACCGCCGCGCTCGAGCGAAACTGTCGGGATTTCGGCATCCCGCTCTGGGCCCCCGACAGCGACAACCAGGGCATCGTGCACGTCATCGGCCCCGAGCTTGGTCTGACGCAGCCGGGCATGACCATCGCCTGCGGCGACAGCCACACCTCGACGCACGGCGCGCTGGGCGCCCTGGCGTTCGGCATCGGGACGTCACAGGTCCGCGACGTCCTGGCGTCGCAGTGCCTCGCGCTGGATCCGTTGAAGGTCCGGCGCATCGACGTGATCGGCCGGCTGAAACCGGGCGTCTACGCGAAGGACGTGATTCTGACGATCATCCGCCATCTCGGCGTCCACGGCGGCGTCGGGTACGCGTACGAGTACGGCGGCGCCACGATCGACGGGATGTCCATCGACGAGCGTATGACCATCTGCAACATGTCGATTGAAGGCGGTGCGCGTGCCGGCTACATCAATCCCGACGAGACGACGTACGCATTCATGAAGGGCCGGCCGTTCGCGCCGTCCGGCGCGGCGTTCGATCGGGCCGTGGCGTGGTGGCGGCAGCTCGCGTCGGACGGCACGGCCGCCTACGACGACCGCGTCGCGTTCGACGCCGCGACGATCGAGCCGACGGTCACCTGGGGCATCAATCCCGGCCAGTCCGTCGCCGTGACCGAGCCGATTGCCGCCGATGCGCGCGACGAGGCGTTCGCGTTCATGGGGTTCGAGCCAGGCGCGCGCGTGGCGGGCACGAAAATCGACGTGGCGTTCATCGGATCCTGCACGAACGGGCGATTATCGGATCTCGAAGAGGCCGCGCGGCTGGTCAAGGGCCATCACGTCGCGCCCCACGTGAGGGCGCTCGTCGTGCCCGGATCCCGCGCCGTGAGCCGGGCCGCCGAAGCGCGCGGCCTGCACGAGATCTTCATCGACGCCGGATTCGAATGGCGCGGCGCCGGCTGCTCGATGTGCCTCGGCATGAACCCGGATCGCCTCGAAGGCCGCGAGATCTGCGCGTCGTCGTCGAACCGTAACTTCAAGGGACGCCAGGGAAGTCCCACGGGCCGCACCCTGCTCATGAGTCCTGCGATGGTGGCCGCGGCGGCCATCGCCGGCGAGGTGGTTGACGTGCGGCACATGCTCGAGCAGGTGCCCGCATGAGCGAGCCGGCACGTGCCATACGATCCATCTCCGGCCGCGGCTTGCCGCTGCGAGGCAACGACATCGACACGGATCGCATCATGCCGGCGCGGTTCCTGCGCGCCGTCTCGTTTGCAGGGCTCGAGCGCCATCTGTTCGAGGACGATCGAGCGGCGAACGCCGCGCATCCGTTCAACGATCCGCGCTATGCCGGGGCGTCAATCCTCGTCGTCAACGCAAACTTCGGCTGCGGATCCTCGCGTGAGCACGCCCCCCAGGGGTTGGCGCGCTCCGGCATCCGCGCAGTCGTCGGTGAATCGTTCTCGGAGATTTTCCTGGGGAACGCCGCGATCCTCGGCATCCCATGTTTCGCCATGGA
>QHWF01000053.1 GCA_003222455.1 Acidobacteriota bacterium | reverse complement strand
AAGCGTCGCACACCTATCGCACCTTCGGCCTCGAGGGGCGTACGCGTCAAGCGGATTTCGCGACGGCGACGTTGCAGAAAGGCCCGGCGCGCATCGTGGCGGCGTTTGCCGTGAACGAACTGGCGGATGGCGCCCGGCAGGTGTTGCTGACTCAAGTCCTCGCCCGCATCGCGCAGGGCGATCGCGTGCTCATCGTCGAGCCGCTGGCCCGGTTCGTCGCACCCTGGTGGGAGTGTTGGCGGAACGCGTTCCAGTCGGCTGGGGGCCGGGCGGATGAATGGCGGTTCCGGGCGGAACTGCCGCCGATTGTCGCGAAGCTCGATCGCGCGGCGGGACTCGATCATCGCGAGATCACAGGACGATCGCTGTGGTCCGGCTGACCATCCTCGCCAGGAGCGTGCCCGACTAACCCACGCCGCCTTGGAACGCAAAGGCCGCGAAGGCCGCAGAGAAATCCCGGTTTCCTTTGCGTGCTTTGCGACCTTTGCGTTCGATCGTGACGTTGAACGAGGAGCAACGTAGCCAGCCGGATGCAGCTGGAGTTTCACCACGGGCTGGTAGCGCTGCGGTGGTCAGCCGGATGTTCGGGCCGCCTGCAACCACTCGACTAATCGATCCAGCGGCCAGCAATTCACGATGCGATCGGGCGGAACGCCCGCCAGCCGCGCGTGCGCGACGGCGGTTTCCGCGTAACTCAGTTCAGCGGTCGAATGCGCGTCGCTGTCGAGGGCGAAGAGACAGCCGGCGTGAATCGCCAGGGCCGCGAGATCGTAATCGATGTCCTGCCGGTGCGGATCGCCGTCGATTTCCACCGCGACGTTCGCGCGCGCGGCCGCTTCGAACACCTGTTCCCAATCGGCCGAGACGCCGGGCCGCGATCCATACTTCCGGCCTCGCGGATGCCCGAGAATATGGACGCCTGGTGTCGCCACCGCCTTGATCATGCGCGCGGTCTGATCCGCCGCGGACCGCAGCCCGGAATGCGGGGCGGCTACCACGACTTCGAGCTGGCGCAGTTCTCCAGGCGTCATGTCCACCGATCCATCGGCGCGAATATTCGCTTCGATGCCTTTAAGCAGCCGGAACGTGCCGCCGGCGCGTGCATTGATGCGATCGATCGCACGGTGCTGCTCGAACAGGCGCTGCATCGACACCCCGCGCGCAATGGGCAGCCCGTAGGAATGGTCCGTCACTGCGCAGAACTGATATCCGCGGGCGATTCCCGTCCGGACGATGTCGTCGAGCGTCTGGGTTCCGTCGCTCCAGGTGGAGTGCATCTGCAGATCGCCACGGTAATCGGCGAGGCGAGGTCCCTTCAGCCGCCGATTCTTCAGGGCAGCGACCACCTGCGACCGGCTCAGGAAATGACCGCGCAGTCCGCGGCGCCGGTCCACGTCCACGACCTGATCGCTCCCCGCAATCGTCTGTTCGACGGTCGCCGACGTGCCGGTCTGCAGCACCTCGAGGATGATGCGTGAGGAAGAAGGACCGATATTCGGAGTCTTGCGCAGCGTGCCGTCCGGCTGGAGCAGCGTTTCAATCGGCTCTTCGAGCGCGAGGACCGCCGCGGCCGCGCGCCTGTACCCCCACATCTTCAGTTTGGACGTCTGAACGGCGGCGAAGTCCCTCAGCAGCGCCGCGATCTTTGCGTTCAGGTCCATGTGTGTGAATTCGTTACTATTGTCGATCGTGGCATCCGGCGGTTCCGTGCTCGTGCCTCGCCTGGCTTCTACCGTGATCGTGCTGCGCGATACCAGCGGGTGTCCCGAAGTGTTCATGGTCCGGCGCCACGAAGGCACGGCCTTCATGGCCGGAGCGCATGTGTTTCCTGGTGGGGCGATCGATCCGGCAGACCATGACGCTGACGAATCGTGGTGCGACGGGATGGCGCATGCCACGACGCAGCTGGGCGAGCTTCCGGTAGACGAAGCGATGGCGCATCATGTCGCGGCCGCCCGGGAGTTGTTCGAGGAAGCCGGCGTCCTGCTGGCCCGTGACGCCGGCGGCGATTTCGTCTCGCTCGCCGGCGGCGAGACTCACGCCCGGTTCGCCGATTATCGACATGAGCTGCATCGGGGCCAGCAGCGTTTTCGATCCATTCTCGAGCGCGAGCGCCTGCGGCTCGCATTCGACTCGCTGATCCATTTTGCGCACTGGGTGACGCCGCCCGTCGATACGCGCCGGTTCGACACACGGTTCTTCATGACGCGCGTACCGCCTCATCAAACACCGGCGCACGACGACCGGGAGACGACAGAGAGCACGTGGCTCTCCGCCGCCGCCGCGATTGCCGGGGCGCGCGCGAACGACATCGTGCTTCCGCCGCCGACATGGGCCACGCTCCGCGAGATCGAACCGTTCACATCGGTGGACGATGCGCTGGCCTGGGCGCGACAGCGGCGGGTCGTGCGGCGCGAGCCAGTGATTCTCGATCACGGCGGCCGGCACCTGCTCGTGATGCCCGGCGATCCGTTTCATCCAGAGCCGGCGCATGAGGAGAGCCGGTTGTCGGAAACACGGTTCGCGCGTGTGGACGGCCGCTGGGTGGCTGAGGCATGACAAACAGCGTCGGCACCACCGGGCAGCTTCGCCGCGTCCTCGGGTTTCGCGACCTGCTTCTCTTCTACATCGTCACGAGCTTCAGCCTGCGCTGGGTGGCGACCGCTGCTGCGGCCGGCCCCAGCGCGCTCGTCATCTGGGTGATCGCGGCGCTCGGTCTCTTCGTGCCGCTGGTATTCACGGTGCTCGAGCTGTCGTCGCGGTATCCGGAGGAAGGCGGTGTCTACGTCTGGAGCAAGCGCGCCTTCGGGCCGTACGCCGCCTTCATCACCGGCTGGACGTACTGGGGCTCGAACCTGCCGTACTTTCCGGGGCTGCTGTATTTCGGTGCGGCGAACGCGCTGTTCATCGGCGGCGCGGCGTGGCAGCCGCTCAATTCGCAGCCCGCCTATTTCATTGTCTTCGCGCTCGCGGGGCTGACGCTCGCGGTCACCATGAACGTCGTCGGTCTCGACGTCGGCAAGTGGCTGAACAACATCGGCGCGGTGGCCGGTTGGATTCCCGCGCTGCTGCTGATGGTGCTCGGGGCGATCTCATGGAGCCGGTTCGGTACCGCGACGCCGATCACGCCGCACACCCTCGCGCCGAGCACGAGCTTGAAGGACGTGATTTTCTGGTCGACCATTGCGTTTGCGTTCGGCGGCGTGGAGAGCGGTTCGACCATGGGCGAGGAAATTCACGATGCACGCCGCACCGTGCCGCGCGCCATTCTGACCGCCGGCGCGATCGTCACGTTCCTCTATATCGCGGCGACAGTCAGCGTCCTGCTGGCGATACCGAGGGAGCAGGTGTCGGGGCTGCAGGGCGCGATGCAGGCCATTCAGGCGATGTGCACAAGGGCGGGGATGCCGTGGCTGGTGCCGCTCGGCGCGATCCTCGTGACGGTGAACGCGCTCGGAGGCGTTGGCGGCTGGTTCGCGGCGACGGCGCGGCTGCCGTTCGTTGCCGGCATCGATCGGTATCTGCCCGAGGCGTTCGGCCGGCTCCACCCGCAATGGCGCACGCCGTATGTCGCGCTGCTCGTGCAGGCGCTGATCGCCGGCGTGTTCATCTTTCTCGGCCAGGCGAAGACGTCGGTGCACGGCGCCTACGACGCGCTCGTCAGCATGGGCATCATCGCGTACTTCATTCCGTTCCTCTTCATGTTCGCGGCGATGATCGTGCTGCAGCGCGAGCCGGCTGCCCCAGACGTCATTCGCGTGCCCGGCGGCCGAGCGGCGGCAACCGCGCTCGCGTCGGTCGGATTCGCTGTCACCGCCATTTCGATCGTGCTCTCGTGTGTGCCGCCCGACGAGGAACCGGACAAGACGCTGTTCGTGGTGAAAGTGGTCGGCGCGTCTCTGGCGCTCGTCGGGATCGGCACCGTCGTGTATCTCCTCGGCCGCCGGCGTGCACGATGATGCAGCGGCATCGAACCCATGGTCACGACGATCAACGCAGAACCCGCGGAACCCGCAGAGAAGACCGATGTGTTCTGCGAGTTCTGCGGTTTCTGCGTTGAATGTCGTGCCGTGTGGGCGCCGATTAGTCGGAGACGCTTATTGAGGGTTGCCCGTGTGGTGAGGGGATGTCGAATAATAAGCGGATGACAACACGGATTGTGGTCTTGATGCTGGTATGGCACGCGGGCGCCGCCGGCGTCGCCGCCGCACCGGCGACCTTCCGCGTCGATTACTATCACACCGGCAACGACAAGGAAGAGATCTTCAGTCTCGATCGGATCGTGGTTGAACCGCTGCCGTGGGCGGGGAATCCGGCACAGCCGATCGACGCCACGAATCGCGGGAAGTATTTCTTCGAGGTCTCGGACGTGGCGAGCGGCCGGGTGATCTACTCGCGCGGCTTCAGCTCCATCTACGGAGAATGGGAGAGCACGGCGGAAGCGAAAACGCTGAATCGGACCTTCTCCGAGTCGCTGCGATTTCCAGCGCCCGATGGTCCCGTCCGCATCGTCGTGAAGAAACGCGATGCGAAGAACGTCTTTCGCGACCAGTGGACGGTGACGATCGATCCGGCGGACAAATTCGTCGAGCGCGGTGTCCGGCCGCGAGACGCCGGCGCGCTGATCAAGGTGCACGAGAGCGGCGATCCGGCGCAGAAGCTCGATCTCCTGATCCTGAGTGACGGCTACACGGCTGCCGAACGAGGCAAGTTCGAACGCGATGCCCGGCGGCTCGCTGCCGTGTTGCTCGCCACGTCACCCTTCAAGGAACGCGAGCGCGACATCAACGTGTGGGGCCTGTGTCCGGCGGCCGCCGAGTCCGGCGTGTCGCGGCCGTCGCAGCGCATCTACCGGCGACCGCCGGCCGGTGCGACGTACGATGCGTTCGACTCGGAACGCTACGTGCTCACGTTCGAGAACAAGGCGTTTCGCGACCTCGTCGCCAACGCGCCGTACGACGTCGTCGAAATCCTTGTGAACAGCGCGACGTACGGCGGCGGCGGCATTTTCGGCTTGTACAGCACGGTCGCCGCCGACAGCGTGTGGGCGCCGTACATTTTCGTGCACGAGTTCGGCCATCACATTGCGGCGCTGGCCGACGAGTACTACACATCGGATGTCGCCTATCTGCCCGCGGCCGATCGCGTCGAGCCGTGGGAGCCCAACGTGACGGCGCTGCTCGATCCCGCAGTGCTCAAGTGGCGAGATCTGGTCAGACCGGGCACGCCGCTTCCGACGCTGTGGCCGAAAGACGAGTTCGAGCAGTACACGAAAGACGTTCAACAGAAGCGGCGCGAGATCCGCGCACAGAATCGTCCCGAGCGGGACATGGACGCGCTGTTCCGCGAAGAGCAGAAGCGCGATACCACCGTGCTGAATACGGGCGCGCTGGCCGGGGTGGTCGGTGCGTTCGAAGGCGCGAATTACGAAGCGCGCGGATTTTACCGCCCGCAGGCCGATTGCATCATGTTCACGCGGGACGAGGTGCCATTCTGCGCAGTCTGCCGGCGCGCGATCGAGACGATTCTGGACCTCTATTCCCGTTGATGACGGGTACGGCCGTTCGGTCATCACACTTGACGGCGGCTCTGCGCATACAACAGACTAAGCGCCCGCGACTAATTTACTGCGAGGCGATCATGCAGGACGATTTCGACAACGGTATGGGAATGGGCGACGACGACGAGCACATCGGCGGATCGGCGATGTCGGATACCGGCGATCTCGGCGCCGGCGCCGCCGAGGGCGAAACGGAAGGCGGGGGTACCGGCCGCCGCTCGGGAGGCGGCCGGAAGTCCTCGTCGGGTTCGAGGAAGTCGGCCGCCCGGAAGCCGGCCGGCGGCGGGCGCAAAACCGCGGCCAAGGGCGCGAAGAAAGCGACGCGCAAGGCGGCCGCCAAGGGCGGACGCACGGCCAGCAGGAAAGGTGCCAAAGCCAAAAAGGGTGCGCGTAAAGGCGCCAAGAAGAAGGGCGGCCGTCGTCGCTAGCTGATAGCGGCTGTTAGCCACAGAGTCGTCTGTCACCGGTTTCCGCCCGCCCACCCGGGCTGACGCTGACGCCGGCGACGGCCGACTGATAGCTGAGCTTGCGTTGCCGTCAGGCCGGAATCTTCTCGATTCCGGCCCGTGCTGGTGTCTATTTGGGTTTTGGCTGCCGCGATCGCGTATTCGCCCACCACGTCGAACACCGCCGCACCCGTCGCGCCGATATTGCACCCCACCGTGCAAGACGCACAGGGCCCTCGGTGCGACGCCGGAGTTTCACCATGGGCCGCTAGCCCCTATCGGGCGAACCGCCCGGCGTTATTGATCAGCACACGCGAGATCGGCCTGCACGATCAGATCTGAATTGAACCCCGGCGGTTTCAGGCAGACCGACACCTCGCCCGGCGTGAGCACGAGCCCCAGCCGTCGCCCCGCCTGCCCGATGCCCGAGACGCGATACGAGCAGCGAGCGCGAGATCCGGGAGCGTGCACCTTCCGGTTCGACCATTTCCAGGATCCAGACGGCCATCCACCGTCGCCAACCCTCGCCCCGCTGAACTCGTCCAAGGTGATGATATGAGCTCGGTCATCGCCGATCTTCGCTATGCGGCGCGGGAATTGCGCCGCAGTCCAGGGTTCGCGCTCACCGCCGTCCTCTCGCTGGCCCTGGGGATAGGCGCCACGAGCGCGGTGTTCAGCGTCGTCTACGGCGTCCTGATCAATCCCTTCCCCTACGTGGGCGCCGATCGAATGCTGCAGCTCGCCCTCAGGGACAATGCCGGCCGTTTCCGATATCCGGGCATGACCGGCGCTCAGCTGGAGCAGCTTCGACACGCACGGACGCTCGAGAGCGTCGTGGGAGAAGATGGATGGAACCTCACCACCACCGATAGCGATATCCCCGAGGATGTGGTCGCGTCGTACATATCGCCGAACGCACCGAATCATTGGGGTGTTCCTGCCCTCATGGGACGATGGCTCATCCCCGCCGATGCGCCTCCGGGTCAGGAGCCGGAGCGCGTCGTGGTGCTCGGCTACCAATTCTGGCAGCGGTATTACGCGGGTGACCCGGCAGTGGTCGGCCGCACGATCCAACTTGTTCGCAAGAACTATCAAATCGTCGGCGTGATGCCGCCACGGTTTCGCTGGCGGGAAGCGGACATTTACGTGCCGCTCAAGGTCAGGCTCGACCCCAACATCTACTTCGGCGCCAACCTCAAGATCCGCCCGGGGGTGTCTATCGCGGAAGCGAATGCCGAGCTGCAGCCGATCCTGCAGGAGTTCGCGACGCACACACCGGGGCGCTACCCGGACACCTTTCGAGTGAACCTGCGCAGCATCGTTGAGTTGTACGCGAGGCCGATGGGGCCCAGGCTCTTTCTGCTGCTCGGCGCCGTGACGTCGCTCCTGCTGGTGGGCTGCGCCAACGTGTCGATCCTGCTGCTCGTGCGCGGCGCACACCGCCAGCAGGAGCTCGCGGTGCGCGCGGCCCTCGGAGCCGCACGTGTCCGCATCGTGCAGCAGTTATTGACCGAAGCGCTGGCGATCGCCGTCGCCGGTGCGGTGCTGGGGGTGTTGATCGCATGGAAAGGGCTCGCGCTGATCGTTGCCTGGGTGCCAACCAACTCGTTCGCCGCCGAATCGGTCATCGAGATGAACCTGCCGGTCCTCGTGTTCAGCACGGCTCTGGCTATCGTGACCGCGATCGTGTTCGGCGTGTGGCCGGCCCTCCAGCTCTCGCGTCCGGACTCCGGCCGCATGGCGCAGACCAGCGCTCGACGGGTGATCGGCAGTGCGCAGGGCCGGCGGATCCAACGCGTCATGGTCGCGGTCCAGGTCGCGTTGACGCTGCTGATGCTGACCGCGGCTGGCGCGGCGGGAAAGGGATTCCTGCGGCTCACGAACGCAGACCTCGGATACGACCCTCAGAACACCATGTCCCTGCCGATCCCCGTCCACGACGGGACCTACCCGACATGGAAGGAGCGTTCCGAGTATTTCGAGCGGCTCCGGGCAACCGTCGCCGCGATGCCGCAGGTTGTCGCGGCAGGGATCTCGACCAACGCCACGCCGCCGGCGAATGGAAGCGACAGCACGCTCGAGATTCTCGGCAGCAGCGCGCTCGAGAAACCTGTCGCCCGGTCCAATTTCGTCAGCCTGGAGTATTTCCCGCTTCTCCACATTCCGGTGGCCCAGGGACGCGTCTGGAGCCGTGACGAAATCATGCGCGGCGCGTCCCTTGCCGTGATCAACCAGACGATGGCCCGGCAGTACTGGCCGAACGGCGATGCCATCGGCCGTCAATTCCGCGTCGCGAACCTGAAAGACGAACCGCCGTATTCGCCCGCAGCCGCAGGCGCCGCTGGATGGCTCCAGATCATTGGCGTCGTCGCCGACGCGCGCAACGATGGTCTGCGCAACCCGATCAAGCCCGCGTTCTATGTGCCGTACACGCTGAAGATGCGGATGTTCACTCAGATACTGGTGCGCACGCGCGTGACACCACTGTCCATGTTGCGCGATGTGCGCGCCGAGCTCGTTCGAGTCGATCGCGAACAGCAGGTGATGCGTGTGCGGGATCTTCAGGGCTGGATCACGAATCTTCCCGAGTATGCTCAGCAGCGGTTGGTGGCGAGGTTGTTCGGCATCTTCTCGATGCTGGCGCTGGCGCTTTCGGCAGTAGGGCTCTACAGCGTAGTCTCCTACGGCGTCGCCACGAGGACCAACGAATTCGGCATCCGGATGGCGCTCGGTGCGAGAACGCGCGACGTCGTGCGCATGGTGCTGTCCGGGACGTCATGGAATGTTGGGGTGGGGCTGCTGGCCGGCGTGCTCTTGTGCCTGGTGTTCGACAATGTCGCCTCACAGTGGGTGACCGAGAGCTCGCGCGATCCACTGATGCTTGGTGGCGTGACCGTCCTGCTGCTTGCCGTTGCCGTCATGGCTTGCCTTGGTCCGGCGCGCCGCGCGGCGTTGATCGATCCGATGGACGCCTTACGACACGAGTAACCGAATGGCGCAGACCGGCCGCTCCGGCCAAGCTAATCGTCGACGTTCTGCACGGCCTGCCACAACTCGAGATACTTCTCCCGCACTGACGCGTCGAGCTCGCCGGCTAATGTGTTCGGCAGCCCCAGGACGCGGATGACTTCCTGGACGTCGGCGAGATCCCTGAGACGATGAGGAGCAGTCATTCCGGATGCCAGCTTGAGCTCGAGCAGCCGGCGTAACGGCAGCAGAGCGATTCGCGCTCCGCGCTCGGCAGCGGTCGCCGGATCGGGAAAGACCACGGGCTTCGGCTTTCCGTCGCCTGGATACGAGCCCGCCAGCACGATGTCGATATCGACGCCGTATTCGGTATCTCGAACACCACGGCTTCCTGGGAATTTTTCGGCGTAGCCTCGTCCAAGATTGCTACGCTTGAATGCCGCCAGTCCTTCGGCCGTCAATAACAGGTCGACGTCGACCGTCGTCCGCCGATACCCGAATTCGTTCAACGCCATCGCGCCGATTACCGCGTACGGGATCTGCTGTGCATCCAGAGTGCGCGCGAGCTTGTCGAGCGCTTTCTGAACATCGGCCTCGCCCATGAAGAACCTCCCGGCCGCTTCGACGCCTTGCCAGAACCGCCCTTCGGCAGCGTCCGTCAGACGCGGCGGGTTCGACATGCGCCAAGCATAGCAGGGACGCGCTGTGTGCCTTGGTCGGGGAGCCGATGGCCCAGTGCCTGCCGCCAGTTCAGGACCAGGTTCAAGTCCCGCCCACCGCGACTGCCTGGACCATCAGGAACTCGCGGCCGTTGCCTGGTGTCTCTTCGGTCTTCGGGCGGAGGACACGAAAGACGCAGCGTGTGTACCTCGAAGGCAGTGGTGAGATCCT
>QHWF01000052.1 GCA_003222455.1 Acidobacteriota bacterium | reverse complement strand
GTCACCGCCATCTGCACCGTCGCCGGATACAGCACGATGCGGACGTCGCGCGGGACGGCGGACCGGATCTCGACCGACTCGACATGCGAGCCGAAGCCCGGAGGTTGAACGCGCAGGCGGTAGATGCCGTCCGGCAGCCGCGTGACGACGGCGCGGCCGCCGGGATCGGTGGTGACGCGCTCGTGCAGCTGATTCGATTCGCTCGTGAGCTCGAGTGTCGTGGCGATTCTATTTGAGGGAGGAGCAACGCAGTCAGCGGCCGGGGCCCCCACCGCGCGTTTTCCAGCGCGGTGGGGTGGAGCGGGGATGCATCGCCGGCCGAATGCAGCTGGAGTTTCACCGCGGGCTGCCAATGATTTGACCATCGATTGCGGCCCTGTTGGAGGCCACCATCCAATCCTGCCAGTGAACACGTCAATCACCAGATCGTCACATTACGTCAAATCACCAGATCACCAGATCACCAGATTACCCGATTACCAGATGTAGTACGCTGTCTCGGTTATGCAGGTTATTCGTCAGCCGAAAACATACGATGTCTGTATCGTCGGTTCCGGCGCAGGCGGCGGGATGGCGGCCAAAGTGCTGTGCGAAGCGGGCGCCGACGTCGTCATGCTCGAAGCCGGCGCGATGTGGGATACGGAGAAGGACTCGAGAATGTCCGCCTGGGCCTACGATTCGCCGCGGCGGGGCGCGTCGACGGCGGAAAGGCCGTTCGGCGAATTCGACGGCTGCATTGGCGGCTGGGAAATCGAGGGCGAACCGTATACGCAGGCCCCGGGGACCACGTTCGACTGGTTCCGGGCGCGAATGCTCGGCGGCCGGACGAACCACTGGGGCCGGATTTCGCTGCGCTTCGGGCCCGATGATTTCAAGCGACGCAGCCTCGACGGGCTTGGCGACGACTGGCCGATTGGCTACGACGATCTGAAGCCGTACTTCGACAAGCTGGATCGGCTGGTCGGCATTTTCGGGTCGGCGGAAAACCTTCCGAACGAGCCGAATGGGATCTTCCTGCCGCCGCCCCGGCCGCGCTGCTACGAGCTGCTGATCAAGCAGGCGTGCGATCGGCTCGGCGTCACCTGCATTCCGTCGCGGCTGTCGATTCTGACGCGGCCGCTCAATGGACGCGCGGCCTGCCACTACTGCGGCCAGTGCGGCCGCGGCTGCGCCACGCATTCGAACTTTTCGTCGCCGTCGGTGCTGCTGCCGCCGGCGCTGGCGACGGGCCGGCTGCGAATCATCGCCAACGCGATGGCGCGCGAGGTCACGACCGGCGAGAGCGGGCTCGCGACGGGCGTGTCGTACATCAATCGCACCGACCGCCGCGATTACGCCGTCCGCGCGCGCATCGTCGTGCTGGCGCCGAGCGCGTGCGAATCCGCCAGGATGCTTCTCAACTCGAAATCGTCGCGTTTCCCCAATGGGCTGGCGAACTCGAGCGGAGTGGTCGGACGGTATCTCACCGACTCCACCGGCTTGTCGGTGTCGGGCTACATTCCGAAGATGGCGAACGGTGTGGCGCACAACGAGGACGGCGTGGGCGGCATGCACCTGTACATGCCGTGGTGGCTCGACAACAAGAAGCTCGATTTCCCGCGCGGCTATCACATCGAGCTCGGCGGCGGGCGGCGAAGCGCGCCGTCGTTCGGCGTCATGGGCGGCATCCAGCGCTTCAACGGCAAGGGCGGGTACGGCAAGCAGCTCAAGGACGATTACCGGCAGTACTACGGTTCCACGGTCAGTTTCTCGGGCCGCGGCGAGATGGTGCCGAACGACGATACCTACTGCGACCTCGATCCGCGCGTGGTCGACACGTACGGCATTCCCGTCCTGCGGTTCCATTTCAAATTCACCGACCACGAATACCTGCAGGCCAAGCACATGCAGGACACCTTCCGGCAAATCATTCAAGAGCTGGGCGGCACGCCGCTGTCGCCGATGCCATCCCGCGAATCGGGCTATGGACTCGAGGCCGGCGGCCGCATCATTCATGAAGTCGGCACGACGCGGATGGGAGCGGACCCGCGCACGTCGGTCGTCAATCAGTTCTGCCAGGCGCATGAGGTCAAGAACCTGTTCATCGCGGACGGCGGCCCGTTCGTTTCGAACGCCGACAAGAACGTGACGTGGACGCTCCTGGCACTGTCGATGCGCACGGCGGAGTACATCGCGCTGCTGCGGAGCCAGTTGTCGCTGTGAGTGATTTCGCGAATCCACTCTTCTTCGTGGTTCGTGTCTTCGCGGCCGGAGATGGAGCAAAGGCGCAACGCATCGCTGAAAGCGGGTGAGGAACGCTCATGACCAAGATCTCGCGTAGAACGGCGCTCCAACTGGTTGGCGCCGCCCCGGTCGCCGCGGCCATGGCCTGGACGCCGGCCGAGGCCGAGCAGGCGCACACGCACGCGCAGCAGGCGCGCGCGGCGGCGGCGAAACAGTCGAAGCCCTACAAGCCGAAGTTCTTCACCGCGCACGAATACGCCACGGTCGCGGTGCTGGTGGATCTGATCATTCCAAAGGACGATCGGTCGGGCAGCGCCACCGACGCCGGCGTGCCCGAATTCATGGACTTCATGATGATCGATCAGCCGCAGCGCCAGGTCGCGATGCGCGGCGGCCTGGCGCTCATCGACCGGATGTGTGAAGAGCTGTTCGCGAAGCGGTTCGTCGCCTGCGCGGACGAGCAGCGCCGCCACGTTCTCGATGCTATCGCGTACACGACCGATGTACCGCCGGCGCGCGCGCACGCGGTCGCGTTCTTCAACAGCTTCCGCGACCTCACGGCGAGCGGATTCTGGACGACGAAGATGGGCATCGCCGATCTGCAGTATCAGGGCAACGTCTTCCTGAACGAGTGGAACGGCTGTCCGGAGGAGGCGCTCACCAAACTGGGAGTCAAGTACTCTTGACGAGAGCGTAGATTATAGAGATTTCAGATTTCAGATTTCAGATTTCAGATTTTCAGATTGCGGATTCCAGACTGCCACACTCGTTGCGTCTTTCAAATACACGCCCTGTCGTGGCACCAAATGGCCACGAATCATTCCAAAACATGAAGACATTTATGATCTTCTTCGTGTCTTCGTGTTCTTCGTGTTCTTCGTGTTTGCATTTCCGCGTAGCGGAATCTGCAATCTGAAATCTGCAATCTGAAATGAAACTGTTCCTCTCCTCCTTCCTGGTCCTCTTCCTCGAGATCGCCCTCATCCGGTGGATGCCGGCATACATCCGGCTCCTCGCGTACTTTTCGAATTTCATCCTGCTCGCAAGTTTTCTCGGCTGCGGCCTTGGCTGCATGCTGGTGCGGACGCGCCGGCGTCTTTTCACGCTGTTTCCGCTGATCCAGCTGATCGTGATCGTCGCTGTCGACCGGCTCCGTCTCGAGGTGGCCGTCCCGAGCACGACGAGTCTGTACTTCTCGAGCGGTACGAGCGACCGCGTCGTCCCGATCGAGAGCACCCTGCTGCTGCCGGTGCTGTTCGTCGCCGTCGCGCTGCTGTTCGTGACCGTGGCACAACGGATGGCGCGCGAGCTCGAGCGTGCCGCGCAGGCTCGCGCGGGACAGAGGCGTCCGCTGTATGCGTATACCGTGAACCTGCTGGGCAGCCTCGTGGGGGTTGGCGCGTTCGCGCTGCTGTCGTGGCTGCAGGTCCCGCCGGTCGCCTGGTTTGCCGTCGCGTTCGCGACCGCGCTGCCGTTCCTGGTCGAGCGCCGGGGCGCTGTCGCCATGATAAATGTCGGTCTGCTCGCCGGCGCGCTCGGCCTCGTCTGGAAGATGGAAGGCGCGAGTCTCTGGTCGCCCTACTATCGCATCGACGTCGTCGAGAACGGCTCCGAGACCGTCGTCGCGGTGAACAACGTGTTTCATCAGTCGATGGCGCCGCTCGATCAGAAAGAGTACTTCTATCAATGGCCGTACACCGTCTTCGGCGACACGTTCGACGATGTGCTCGTTCTCGGCGCCGGCACCGGGACGGATGTGGCGGCGGCGCTTCGACACGGCGCGAAGCACGTGGATGCCGTCGAAATCGATCCGGTGATCATCCGGCTCGGCGCAGAGCGGCATCCCGACCACCCGTACTCCGATCCGCGCGTGCGCATCGTCAACGACGATGCGCGCCATTTTCTGGCAACGACGTCGCGGCGATACGACCTGATCGTGTTCGCGTTGATCGATTCGCTCACCGTGCAATCGAGCTTCTCCGGCGTCCGGCTCGAGAGCTACATGTTCACCGAGGAGTCGTTTCTCGCTGTACGCCAGCATCTCAACCCGCGCGGCGCGATTGCGCTCTACAACTACTTCCGCGAGAAGTGGCTCGTCGATCGCCTCGCCAACACGGTGGCAGCCGCGTTCGATCAGGAACCGCGCGTGCACATCCATCAGGACCGCGCCTATCTCGCCGTCATCGTGGCCGGACCGCGGCTCGACTCGGTGGCCTCGTTTCCGCCGCCTCCGTCGCGCGTGCGCGCGTACCGCCAGCCACAGATCCCCAGTCCGCCGCGGCTGCTGCAACGCGACGCCAGCGTCATTCCTGCCACCGACAACTGGCCGTTTCTCTACCTGCGGAAGCCCGGACTGCCACGTCACTACGTCGTCGCGCTGGGCGTCGTGCTGCTCATCTCGGGATGTGCGGTCGGGTGCGTGATGGTGGCGTCTCGTGGTCGAGGTGAGAGCGCCGGCCGCCCGGAAGTGTCAGGCGCCAGCGAACCGTCGGGCCTGTCCGGGGTCAGCAGGATACCGGCAGCGTCCGCCGCCGTCCGGACCTCGGCAATCTCGCCCATGCGCGCGACGTCGGTCGTCTCCGCCGCCGGCAGAACGCCGGACCTGTCGCGTGCCAGCGGGACGTCCGTCGCGTCGGGCTTCAGCCGGACTTCCCAGACCTGGCACTTCTTCCTGCTCGGCGCCGGGTTCATGCTGCTTGAAACGAAATCGATTGTGCAGTTCGCGCTGTTGTGGGGGTCGACGTGGTCCTCGGCCTCGCTCGCCATCGCATCCGTGCTGGCCATGGCGCTCGCGAGTGCGGCGGTCGCCTCACGGTTAGAGATCCGCCATCGCTCGTCGATCGGGCTCCCGTTGATTGGCTTGATCGTTTTGAACTACTGGCTGCCGGTCGGCCGGGTCGCGTTCGACAGCCGCCTGGTGACGTCGCTTTTTTACGGTGCGCTCGTCTTCAGTCCGGTGTTCTTCGCCGGTTTGTTGTTCAGCCGGAGTTTCGGGGAATCGTCGTCGGCCGCGGCCGATTTCGGCGCGAATCTCCTGGGTGCCATGGCGGGCGGGGTTGGCGAATACTTGTCGCTGCTCGCCGGCTATCGTGTTCTCCTGATTATCGTCGCCGGGTGCTATCTTGGAGCGATCATCGCCGATCGGCGATGACGATTTCACTCGGGCTCACGGCAAGTAAACATCATGATGACGAGACGCGACCTCATCGTCGGCACGGCTGCAGCGGTGGGCTGGCGCGCGCGGTTGCGCGCTGCCGCTGACCGCGTGGTGAAGAACGGGCGTCTCAAACAATCGGTCTCGCGCTGGCCTTATCAGAAGATTCCGCTGCCGGAGTTCTGTCGCGCCGTAGCCGACATGGGCCTGAAGGGCGTGGATCTGCTCGAAGAGACCGACTGGCCGGTGCCCCGCCAGTACGGGCTCGTCTGCTCGATGGCGTATGCGGGAGGCGGATCGATCAAAGACGGGCTCAACGTGACAGCCAACCACGACGCGATCGTCAAGAACTTCGAACGGCTGATTCCACGGGCCGCGGAGCTGCAGATTCCGAACGTCATCACGTTCTTCGGCAACCGGCAGGGAATGACCGACGAGG
Source organism: Acidobacteriota bacterium (assembly GCA_003222455.1). Taxonomy (GTDB): domain Bacteria; phylum Acidobacteriota; class Vicinamibacteria; order Vicinamibacterales; family CAVVIG01; genus QHWF01. The sequence goes on along the minus strand of QHWF01000052.1, from coordinate 7,121 downwards.
CCGCCACGGCCAACTGCATCGCAGGCCTGAACCGCGTGAAGAAGATTGCGGAAGATCACGGCGTGACGATCTGCGTCGAGTTGCTGAACAGCAAAGTCAATCATCCCGACTATCAAGGCGACCGCACCTCGTTCGGCGTGGCTATCGTCAAGGCGGTCGACTCACCGCACGTGAAGCTGCTCTACGACATCTATCACATGCAGATCATGGAAGGAGACCTGATCCGGACCATCCGGGATCAGCACCAGTACATCGCCCACTATCACACCGGCGGCGTGCCGGGCCGCCACGAGCTCGACGAGAGCCAGGAAGTGAACTGGGCGGCCGTGTGCCGCGCCATCGTCGACACGGGATTCCGCGGGTATGTGGCCCACGAGTTCGTGCCGACCCGGGATCCCCTGACCTCCTTGCGTGAAGCTGTCGCGTTGTGCGACGTCTGAACTCATTGCGGATTGCGGATTTGCGGCTGGATTTCGACGAGGTGACGTCGAGAACGCGGCAGATTTTGCTGACGTCGAATATCGAGAGGTTGCATAATTGGCGGTATGACGATCCGGCCCCTTCTGGTCTTCTGCGCCCTTGGCGTGTCCGCCGCCCTCACCGAGTCGACGAACGATGCCGGCCAAGCGACCAACCGCTCAACAAATCAGCAATTGTTCGGGCGATCCGCTATCCCCAATCCGCAATCCGCAATCGAATCGTCCGGGCGATCCGCCATCCGCCATCCGCAATCCGCAATCGACTCGTCCGAGCAATCCGCAATCCGCCATCCGCCATCCGCAATGAAGGTGCTCTTCGACGGCAAGTCGCTCGACGCGTGGCGCGGCTACAAGGGCAGCGCCGTGCCGCAGGGCTGGCGCGTCGAAAACGGCGCGATGACGAAAGATGGCTCGGTGGGCGACCTCGTCAGCAAAGACGAGTTCGGCGATTTCGAGCTCGAGCTGGAGTGGAAAATCGGCGAGGCAGGCAACGGCGGCATCTTCTATCGCGCCACCGAGGAGTACGACCACGTTTACTGGAGCGGGCCCGAATACCAGCTGCTCGACGATACGAAGGCGGCCGACAACAAAACGCGACTCACATGCGCAGGGGCGGCGTACGCGTTGTATCCGTCGCCGGCGGGTCATCTCAAGCCGGTCGGCGAGTTCAACGCCACGCGCATCGTGGCACGTGGGGCACACGTGGAACACTGGCTGAACAACTTCAAGCTGCTCGAATATGAGCTGTGGAGTCCTGATTGGGAGGCCAAGGTCAAAGCCAGCAAGTTCGCCGTCTACCCGAACTTCGGTCGCGCAAAGCGCGGCCACGTGGCGCTGCAAGGCGATCACGAGGGCACGCTCGCGTTTCGAAACATCCGAATCCGTGAACTGAAATAAGGAGTGTTATGAACAACCCTGCTGATCGGTCCCGCCGAAAATTCGTCACCGACGTTGGTCTGGCCGCAGCCGGGTTTGCGATCGTGCCGAGGCACGTGCTCGGCCGCGGATTCGAGGCGCCGAGCGACACGCTGAACGTGGCCTCGGTTGGCGTCGGCGGCATGGGCCGCAGCAACATGATCAACCTCGCGAGCCAGAACATCGTCGCGATTTGCGATGTGGACTGGGAGTACGCCAACAAGGGCTTCGCCCAACTCGAGCGTGATATCGCATCGCTGCAGAAGCGGCTCGACGAGAACGTGACCGAGTACCGCCCGCCCGCGTCAGCGCGAAACCAGGGCGATGCGCCCGTGCAGAAACGACCCCTCACGCCGCTCGAGCGCTCGAGAATGGCAGCGCAGGTCGAAGGCATGAAGCGCGTGCACAACCAGCATCTCCCGCGCGTCAAACGCTACCAGGATTATCGCGAGATGCTCGACAAGCAGAAGGACATCGACGCTGTCGTCGTGGCGACGCCCGACCATCTGCACGCCGGGATCGCGCTCGCGGCGATGGATGTCGGCAAGCACGTGTACGTGCAGAAGCCGTTGACCTGGTCAATCGCCGAAGCGCGTCAGCTCGCGCGGCGCGCGAACGAGACAAAGGTCGCGACCCAGATGGGCAATCAGGGTCATTCGTTCGACGAAGCCCGCATGGCGATCGAATACATCTGGGCCGGGGCGATCGGTGACGTGCGCGAAATCCACATCTGGACGAACCGTCCGCTCGGGTACTGGCCGCAGGGGATTCCGAGACCGGAACCCCTCAAAACATCGCCCGACAAGCTGCGATGGAACGGTCCTGCCGTGAACGAGCGGCTCGCCGCGGCGCTGGCCGGCAACTATCCGATGCCGGCTGGACTTGCGTGGGATCTGTTTCTCGGTCCTGCGCCGTACGTCGAGTACCATCCGATCTATCACCCGTTCAACTGGCGCGGCTGGGTCGACTGGGGCGTCGGCGCGATTGGCGACATGGGCGCGCACCTGATCGATCACTCGATGTGGGCACTGGATCTCGGCTATCCGACCGTCATCGAGACCGTCTCGACGCCGTTCAATGGCGTGTCGTATCCGCACGCGACGACGACGTTCTACGAGTTCCCCGCGCGCGGCGACAAGCCGGCCGTGAAGTTGACGTGGTACGACGGCGGCCTGCTGCCCCCGAAACCGCCGGAGCTCGGTGAAGACGAGGATTTGAACAAGGGCGGCGGCGCGCTCCTTGTCGGCAGCAAAGGCAAGCTGATGCACGACACGTACGGATACAAGCCCCGCCTGCTGCCGCAGTCGCTGCACGACTCGTTCGGAACACCACCGCAGAAACTCGCCCGCATCCCGAACGAGAGCCACGAGATCAACTGGGCCGATGCGGCGAAAGGGAAAACGGCATCGTCGTCCCCATTCGAGTATGCCGCGAAGCTCACCGAGGTGATGCTCCTCGGCGTCGTCTCGCTGCGGGCAGGAAAGAAGCTTCTGTACGACGGCGCCAACATGCGGGTGACGAACGACGCCGCCGCGAACGACTTTCTTCGGAGGGACGCGAGACCGGGTTGGAAGTCCGAGCACGCCTGATCTGTCGCTGCCTGAAAACGATCAACGCGGAACCCGCTGAAGACGCAGAAACGGTCATGGAGCGTCGCCGCAAGCCGGCGCTCCGGACGGCTCGATCACGAACGAAGAGGATGTCGCGGTATCGGAGTCGCGGCCACTTTGATGCAAAGCGGTCGCGACCCGCCGCTCCGTGTCGCGCGTGAGTTTGGACAGCACCGCTTCGAGCAGCGGCGTCATGCAGCGCAGCTGCCTCGCGCGGATCACGACGTCCCACAACGGCTCGAGCTTCTTCCATCCCGCGGCATAGAAGAAGTGCTTGGCCTGATGTTTCACGGTCCCGTGCGACAGCGACGCGCGCCCGATCGCCGACCAGCGATAGAACTCGCGGTACGCCCGGTCGTAGCCCGCCTTCAGCGTCTCGGGCTTCAGCCGCGCCGGGCGATACACGACATGCCGCGTGTCGTACAGGTTCCAGTCGCGCGTCACGATGCGGCCTTCCTGCTCCATTCGCGCGAACAGTCGTGTGCCCGGATACGGCGTTTGAATATGAAACGTCGCCGTCGTGACGCCGTGCTCGATCGCCCAATCCACCGTCCGGCGGAACACGTCCTCGTCATCGTCGTCCATGCCGAAGACGAAGCTGCCGTTGATCATGATGCCGAGGCCGTGCAGCCGGTCGGCTACGGCGTCGTAGCTGCGGCCGAGATTCTGGACCTTGTGGTGTGAGGGTCTCGAAGCCGACGAACAGGCTCCGCAGTCCGGCCTCGGCCGCGCGCTCGATCAGATCGCCACGGAGAACCGAATCGACGGTCGCCGCGCCTTGAAACAGACGATCCATGCCGCGCATGCCGTCGAACAGCGCCGCCGCGAAACGGCGATCGCCAAGCAGGTGATCGTCCAGAAAGTACAGATGCCGGCCGGGCAGCCGTGCGATCTCGCACAGCGCGGCGTCGACACGCTGCGTGTAGAACGACTTGCCGCCGGTGAAGAATGCGTCCTTGTAGCAGAAGTCGCAGTGCTGCGGGCAGCCGCGGGTGACGACGATTGAATTCGGGACGAGGTAGCGGGCGCACTTGATCAGATCGCGCCGGATCGGAGGCACGTGGGCGAGCGGCCGTCCGGCGGTCGATCGATACATGGTCGCCGGCCGGCCGGCTCGGAAGTCCTGCAGAAACGCCGGGAATGTCTGCTCCGCCGGGCCAAGGACGATCGTATTGGCATGCGCCTGCGCCTCATGCGGTAATGACGTCACGTGAAGGCCGCCGAGCGCCACGAAACTCCCTTGGGCGCGGTAGTGATCGGCAAGACGATAGGCGCGGCAGGCGTTGGTGATGTAGACCTGAATGAGGACCAGGTCGGGTCGATCGTCGAGCTGGAGCGGCTCGACGTGCTCATCGACGATGACCGCTTCATCGTCTGGTGAAAGGTACGCGGCGAGCGTCGCGAGGCCGAGCGGCGGAAAGAGCGAGTATTTGATCGGGCGCCAGTACGGACTCGTCGCTTCGGTAAGAGCCGGGAGAATGAGCTTGACGCGCAGTCGACGTGGCGGCATGGCCGGATTATACTTTATACTGCAAAGTACTTCTCATTTCGACGCGCGCGTTCTCGCGGCACCCTGGAGCCTCAGGTCCCAGCACGCTGAAGCGCCAGTTCCCAGCACCTTGGAGCGTCAGTTCCCAGCACCTTGAAGCGTCAGTTCCCAGCACCTTGAAGCGTCACTTCCCAGCACGTTGAAGCGTCAGTTCCCAGCCCGTTGGAGCGTCAGTACGTGTTTACAGAGGCCGAGCCGGCGGCGTAGGATTCCTTCTCATCGCAAGGTCCAGGCTCAAAACAGGAGGTGCCCATGATCCGTCGACGTTGCGTGCGCGTCGGCGTCCTGCTGGCCGTGCTGTCGCCGGCGACGCGGCCAGCCAGCGCGCAGAGTGCCGGCGACATCGCCCAGGGCAAGAAACTGTTCGACGGCATGTGCGCGCGGTGCCAGCCCTGCAGGAGGTGATCCGCGACGGCATCCCCGATCGCGGCATGCCGCGGGTTCGCCGGCTGACAGCCAACGAGCTGAATCAGCTCGTCGCCTACGTGCGGTCGCTCGGCCGCACGACATCGCCAGCGACTCGCGGGAACGAGGAGCGAGGCCGCGCGATCTACGAGAAGTCGGGGTGCGCGTCGTGCCACATCATCGGCGGCCAGGGCGGCAGCTTCGGGCCCGACCTGACGGAAATAGGCATGAGCCGGGGCGCGGCGTACTTGCGGCAGGCGCTCCTTGGCCCCGCCGAAGCGCTGCCCCGCGGCACGTCGCCGGTACCCGGCCGCGGCTTTGCCGAATATCTTCCGGTGCGCATCGTCACCGCCGACGGACGTGAGATACGCGGCGTGCGGATCAACGAAGATCCGTTCACGATTCAGGTCCGTGATGCCGGAAATCGACTGCACTCGTTTCGAAAGAGCGATCTCAAGGATCTGGACAAGGAATTCGGCAAAAGCCTGATGCCGGGATTCAGGGGCCGGATCACCGATGTCGAAGTGGAGGATCTCGTCGCCTACTTGTCCGGCCTGCGAGGTGTCAGATGAGATCGGTGGTTCTCGCAGTCGCCCTCGGCTCTGTCACCGTTTGGGCGCAGATTCCGTTCGACCGGATTGCTCACACGGACCAGGAGCCTTCGAGCTGGCTGACATACTCGGGCAATTACCAGTCGCACCGTTTCTCGCCGTTGACTCAGATCGACCGGCAGAACGTCGCCCGGTTGAAGGTCGCCTGGGTGTATCAGGTGCGGCGCACCGGCATCGTCGAAACGTCTCCCATCGTGGGCGACGGCGTCATGTACCTCACCGAACCGCCGAGCACCGTCACGGCACTCGACGTCCGCACGGGACGCCCGGTGTGGACCTACTCGCCGGCCATTCCGAAGGATGTCATTATCATCGGTTCGCCACCGGTCAACCGAGGCGTAGCGATCCTGGGCGACACCGTCTTCGTCGGAACGGTTCACGGGCACCTCATCGCGCTCGATGCAAGGTCTGGAGCGGTGCGGTGGAACGTGACCGTGGACGACAACAAGTTCGGCTACTACGTCACCTCGGCGCCGCTGGCGCTCGACGGCCGGATCATCGTCGGCGTATCGGGCGCAGAAGCGGGTATTCGCGGATTTCTCGATGCGTACGACCCGGCGACCGGCAAGCGCATCTGGCGGACGCACACCGTGCCCGCGCCCGGCGAAGCGGGCTCCGACACGTGGAACGGAGATAGTTGGAAGACCGGCGGCGGCTCCGCGTGGTTGACCGGTTCGTACGATCCGGCGCTGAATCTCGTGTACTGGGGCACCGGAAATCCAGGACCGGACTGGAACGGCGACCTGCGGCCGGGCGACAACCTGTACACCTGTTCCCTCATCGCGCTGAATCCGACCGACGGAAAGATCAAGTGGCATTTTCAGTTCACGCCGCACGACATCCACGACTGGGATGCCAACGAGATTCCCGTGCTGTTCGACGCGACGATCGGCGGACGGCCGCGCAAGGTGGTCGCGATGGCGAACCGCAACGCGTTCTACTACGTACTCGATCGTGAGACCGGCGAGTTTCTGTCGGCGACTCCATATGCGAAACAGACGTGGGCCGAACGGATCGACGCAAAGGGCCGGCCGATCCGCCGTCCGGGGACCGAGCCCAGCGTCGAAGGCACGCTGGTCTTTCCCAACATTCAAGGCGCGTCGAACTGGCCGAGCCCGTCGTACAGCCCGCAGACCGGCCTGTTCTATCAGGCCGCCCGCGAAATGGGCACATACTTTTTCAAAGGAGAACCGAGCTACAAGCCGGGCGAAGCCTTTGTCGCGGGGGGTGGACGCGCGGTGAACGGCGACGATGCGTGGGGAGCGATTCGCGCCCTGGAAGCGACGACCGGCCGGCTGAAGTGGGAGTTCAAACTGATTACCCCGCCGATGAGTGGAGTGTTATCCACGGCGGGCGGGCTCGTCTTCGGCGGAACCGATGAAGGCAACTTCTTCGCGCTCGATGCCGAGACGGGCAAGCCGCTGTGGGACCTGCAGCTCGGAGGCGCCGTCCGGGCCAATCCGATATCGTTCGCCGTCGACGGCAAGCAGTACGTTGCGATCGCGGCGGGCTACTCGCTGTTCGTGTTGGCGCTGCCATAACCGACGTGTTG
>QHWF01000051.1 GCA_003222455.1 Acidobacteriota bacterium | reverse complement strand
CCGCCGGGCAGCTCATCAGTGGCAACTGAAACCTGTCGAGCGAAGGCTGGCGCTTCGCGTTTATCGTGACTTGATTCATCGTTTACTGCCGTAACCCGTACACGAACAACGCGCTGCCGGCGGCGATGGCAACATACTGCTTCCCGGCGACGGCATAACTCATGGGCCCCGCCGATACCTGTCCTCCGACGCTGGCCTTCCAGAGCATTTCGCCGGTCCGTGCGTGCAGCGCGAAAAAGTACCCTTCGCGTCCGCCGGCGAACACCAGATCGGACGCGGTCGACAGGACGCCGCTGTCGGTGACGTCGCTCATCTTGAACTGCCACTTCAGTTCGCCGGTCTTCGGATCGAACGCCTGGATCGCGCCCCATGCTTCCTCCGGCAGCCGCTGATTGACCGGCCCGGGTCCGGTGCGCAGCGCCGGCACGGCCATGGTCGGAAACCGCCCGACATACAGATTGCCCGGTTTGTACTCGGCTGGTCCCTTCGTGTACGTGGACGAGGTGTCCATCCACGTTGGAATGTAGAACAGTCCTGTGCGCGGGCTGTACGACGGCGAGTACCAGTTGGTGGCGCCCTGGTTGTTGGGGTACACCAGCGTACCCTCGGGCGTCGGGTGCAGCACGCGCTTGGGCACCCCCTTCTCATCGATGCCCTCCGCCCAATTGACACGCACGAACGGCTTGCCTTGAAGGAACTCGCCGGTTGACCGATCGAGGACGTACCAGAAGCCGTTGCGGTTCGCCCACAGCATGACTTTACGCATGCGGCCCCGCCACTCGAGATCGGTGAGCACCGGCACCTGCGTCGAGTCGTAATCGAATTCGTCATGCGGTGTGAACTGATAATGCCACTTCAATGTGCCGGTGTCGGGATCGATCGCGACCACCGAGTCGGTGTACAAGTTGTCGCCGGGCCGCGGATCCGCGTTCCAATCGGGCCCTGGATTTCCAACGCCCCAGTACATCAGATTCAGATCGGCATCGTACGACCCGGTCACCCAGATCGAGCCGCCGCCCCGTTCCCATGCGTCGCTTTCGGCCGGCCACGTGTCGTGTCCCGGCTCGCCCGGTCCCGGCACCGTGTTGAACCGCCAGACTTCCCTGCCGCTCTTTGCATCGAACGCGGCGATGAAGCCGCGTATTCCGTACTCGCCGCCGGAGGGTCCGATCATCACCTTGTCCTTGATGACGAGCGGCGCCATCGTGAAGGAGTAGCCGAGATCGGGTTTGGAAATCGACACGTCCCAGACCGGTTTGCCGTTTCTCGCATCGATGGCAATCAGGTGGCCGTCGATCGTCCCCATGAACAGCGTGTCGCCGAGCATGGCGAGGCCGCGATTCACGCGTCCGCAACACACGCGCGCCAGCGGCGACAGCCTGGGCGAATACATCCAGAACAGGCGCCCCGTCGCCGCATCGACGGCGATCACGTGGTTGGGCGCGAGCACGGTGTACATCACGCCGTCGACGACGAGCGGCGTCGCTTCGAATTTTTCCGTCGGCTCCGCAGGCCCGCGCGTCTGGAACACCCACTGCAGTTCCAGGTTCCTGACGTTCGCGGGGGTGATTTGCGTGAGTCCGCTGTAGCGTTGACTGTACACGCCGCCCGAATACGTCAGCCAGTTCTGCGGCTCGCGGTCGGCCCGCAGAATGCGTTCGAACGACACCTGCTGCGCGTGAAGCGAGACACCGATCGCGACGAGCGCCCCCATCAGCACGACCGCGCCACGAACGCGTGAACGACCGGCGCGAACGTTTCCAGTGCACAGCGCGACACGGGCAGATCGAACATACTGACGCCGCCGTTGAACGCAAAGGCCGCGAAGGCCGCAAAGAAATTCTGTCTGACTTTGCGTCCTTTGCGACCTCTGCGTTCGATCGTGACGTTCTCCATATGGCGTGGGCGCGACCGGGGAGCGGCGCGTGCACCATCTTGGTTTCATGGACGCAGCCCTTTAAGAGAAACGAGATAGCTCACCAGATCCGTCATTTCATCGGCGCTGAGGCTGTCGCGATAAGAGGGCATCTTCGACGCCTTGACGAAGGTGTAGTCGCGCAGCGTCGATTTGGGCAGTGAAACGAGCCGCTCGTTCGCATCGATGACCTGAATCGAGAAGCTGTCGTAGTTGAGCAGTCGTCCGCTGATCTTCGCGCCGTCTTTCGTCACGAGCTCGACGTACCGATTCCCCGGCCGAACCACCGCGCTCGGATCGATCAACTTCTGCTGCAGCTCGGGTGCGGTGCGGATGGCACCGACATCGCTGAGGTCGGGCGCCACTCGCGGACCGATGCCGTTCACCCGGTGGCAGCTCGCACACTCGCCTTTTCCTTCGAACAGCGTCCTGCCGCGTGCCGCGTCGCCGCGAACGACGTTCGCTCCTGCGTTCGCGCGAGGCGAGGTCGCAGCCATGCTCCGCAAATACGCGACGATGGTCCCGGCCTGTGCATCCGAGAAACCGCTCGGGGGCATCGTCGTCCCGGGAATGCCGCTGCGAATGATCGCCGCAACCTCGGTATCGGAGGTGGCGTGGCGGAACGGCCCGCGTCCGAGATCGATCCCCGGGACGCTGTCGCCGGTGGTGCCGTGACAGCCCGCGCAGCTCGATTGATAGAGCCTGGATCCGTTTTCGATGTCGGCCGGCGTATAACTGTGCTCCTGCGCCGCGAGCACGGAAGCCAGCAGCGCCAGGGCCGTGCCGCACCGCGTCGCGCCGGTCACAAGCGATCGCCTGAGCATGGCAGTCTCGATGAGATTTTTGATTGTTGAATGCTGATTGCTGATCTGATTGCTGATTGCTGATTTACTGAACCAGCCCCACCCATGAAACCGTTCAGCCATCGTCATCGACAATCAGCAATCAGCAATCAACAATCTCGAAGTACGTTTCCGGTGGGGTAATCTTACGTCACTATGAAGCTTCGTGAGCTGGGAATGAGCGGCCTGACGGTGTCGGCCATGGGCCTGGGGTGCATGGGGATGTCGCAGAGTTACGGCGCCCCGGACGATGAGGAGTCGGTTCGAACCATTCACCGGGCCCTCGATCTGGGCGTGACGCTCATCGACACGGCAGACGTCTACGGGAAAGGGTCGAACGAACAACTGATCGGTCGAGCGATTCGCGACCGCCGGCACGGGATCGTCCTCGCCAGCAAGTTCGGTCTGGTTCCCAACCCCGCGGGCGGCACCGCAACCGACGTGGATGCGCGTCCGGAGCGCGTGCGGGCGTGTTGCGACGCGAGCCTCTCCCGTCTCGGAGTCGAGACCATCGACTTGTACTATCTGCACCGGGTCGATCCGGCCGTGGCCATCGAGGACACCGTTGGCGCGATGGCCGATCTCGTGCGCGACGGCAAAGTCCGATTCCTGGGGCTCTCGGAGGCTGGACCTCAGACCATCCGGCGCGCGCACGCGACGCATCCCATCGCGGCGCTGCAGAGCGAATACTCGCTGTGGACGCGCGAACCGGAGCAGTCGATGCTGCCCGTATGCCGCGATCTGGGCATCGGCTTCGTGCCCTTCAGCCCGCTCGGCCGCGGTTTTCTGAGCGGCGCCGTGAAGCACGTCGAGGCGCTCGAGAGCAATGACGTGCGCCTTCGGCTTCCACGGTTTCAGGCAGAAAACTTTCAGCGCAATCTCGAGCTGATTCGGCCGCTCGAAGAGATGGCGCGCGCGAAACAGTGTTCGCCGTCACAGCTTGCGCTGGCGTGGATCCTGGCGAAGGCATCGCACATCGTGCCGATCCCCGGAACGAAACGGCGCCGCAACCTCGAGGAAAATGTCGCGGCGACCGAAATCTCACTCAGCCCGGCCGACGTCGCCACGCTGGACGAAGCGTTCCCGATCGGCATTGCCGCCGGCACGCGGTATCCCGCCGACAGCATGCGCCTGCTCGAGGCCGAGCAGACACGTTAATCAACTCTCAACTGTCAAGGCTCAACTCTCAGCGTTGAGCGTTGAGCGTTGAGCGTTGAGAGTTGGGCATCCGGCAGGGCGAACGCGGTCAGCGTCGTGCCCGACGGCATCAGGACCCATTGCCGGCCATCGAGCATGTACGTCACGGCACCGGCGTACAGGGCGGATCCGGTCTGGTAGTGCCACAGGTTCTTTCCCGTGCGCGCATCAAAGGCCATGAAGTTGCCCGAGGAGCCCGCAAAGATCACTCCCGACGCCGTGGACAGCACACCGGCCCACGACTGGCTCGTGTACGGAAATTCCCAAAGCCGCTGGCCGGTCGTGACGTCGATCGCGCGCAGCGCCGCGTGATGGACGTCGTTGACACGCTGGACTGCACCGCCGCGGAAGCCCAGGCCCGGCTCGTAGTCGTCCTTCCAGGTGTAGAACACGCCGCAGGAATCGCGGGCGGTGACGAACAACACGTTCAACGCGGGATCGAACGACGGCGACATCCAGTTCGTCCCGCCGCTCTGGTCGGGACACACGCGGGTGCCCACTTCGGTCGGGATGTTGCCAGGCAGGAGCATTGGACGCCCGTCCGCGCCGATCTGCTTCGCCCAACTCGTCGCGATGAACGGCGTCCCGCGAATCAGACTGCCCGTCGCCCGATCGAGCAGATAGAAAAAGCCGTTGCGGTTCGCGAACATGACCACCTTACGCGGCCGGCCCTCGATGGTCAGGTCGGCGAGCACGGGCACCTGGGTCGAGTCCCAGTCCCAGACGTCGTGCGGCGTGAACTGATAGTGCCACCGGAGCTTCCCCGAGTCGGCGTCGAGCGCCACAATCGACGCGGTGTACAGATTGTCGCCTTCGCGCTCGGCGCCGTTGTAGTCGGGGCCCGCGTTCCCCGTGCCCCAATACACCAGATTGAGCTCCGGATCGAAGCTGCCGGTGACCCATGTCGCGCCGCCCCCATGCTCCCAGGCCTGCGCGTCCATCCCGCGCCACGTTCTGTGACCCGGATCATCGGGGCCTGCCGTGGTGTAGAAGCGCCAGACGCGCTTTCCGTTTCGCGCGTCGTACGCGTCGACGAACCCGCGCACGCCGTACTCCCCGCCGGTCATGCCGACGATCACCTTGTCTTTCACGACGAGCGGCGCGGCGGTCGACCCATACCCTTTCTTGAAGTCTTCCATCGCCGCGTCCCACAGGATCGCGCCGCTCTTCATGCTGATCGCCACCACCCGGGCATCGAGCGTCGTTTTGAAGAGCCGATCGCCAAGCATGCCGAAGCCGCGATTGACACGGCCGCAGCAGGCGATGATGCCGCTCGGCACGTCGCGCCGGTAACGCCAGATTTGACGGCCGGTGCGGGCGTCGATCGCCCAGCCGCTATCCTCCGGTCCGGTGACGTAAATGACACCGTCGAGTACGAGCGGCGTGGCCTCGAACTTGCCCAGCGTCTCGGTCTGAAACGCCCACTGCGGCGTGAGGCGTGACACGTTCTCCGGCGTGATCTGCGTCAACGGACTGTGGCGCCGGCTGCTGTAGTCGCCCGAGTAGGTGAGCCATCGCGCCGGATCCTTCAGACCGTCGCGCAGATCCTGAAATGTCACCTGCGGCGGGGCGGTCTGCTGGGCCGCCGTGGACAGTGATCCGGTGACCGCTATCGCCGCCGCCCCGCGCAGGATGCGAACCACGGTGGAGTGCATGCGCTCTCCTCAGCGAACGTCGCGATCGAACGCAGAGGCCGCAAGGAGGCGAAGACAGGGTATTTCTTTGCGGCCTTCGCGGCCTTTGCGTTCTGTACGCGGCGTCAGTTTGTCCGACACGTTCCAGCAGCCCCGTGGTGAAACTCCAGCTGCATTCGGCCGGCGCTGCATCCCGGCTGGCTGCGTTGCTCCTCGTTCAAATACTCCCGGTATTCTCGCTCGTCGCGCCTTGCCATCCGGGCACATCGCCGCCCTCGGTGCGACGCTGGACTTTCACCACGGGCCGCTAGCGGCGACCCGAACCCGGGCCGCGCAGCGTATTGAGATAGCTCAGAAGATCGTCGAGATCGCGATCGTTCAACCGATCGGACCCATACACCGGCATCACCGACTGCTTCTCCTCGATGACGTCGGTCAGGTTCGCCTTCAGATACCCTTGCACCCGCTGGCGCACGTCCATGATCTGGATCGAGAATTCGTCTTCGTTCTTTCTCACGCCGCGAATGCGCTGGCCATCGCGCGTCACCAGCGTCACCGGCTCGTAGCCGGACCGGATCACGTCGCTGGTGCCGCGAAGCTTGTTCGCCAGCGCCGTGCGCGGCCGACCCGAACCGATCCGCGACAGGTCGGGACCCAGCTGGCCGCCCTCGCCGCCAACCATGTGGCAGCCCAGGCAATTGGCGCGAAAGATCTGCTCGCCGTTTGCGGCGTTCCCGGCCGTTACCGCCGGAGGCACCGTGCCGGCGAGCGTTCGCACGTACGCGAGGATCTGCCAGATCTCACGGTCCGGGACACGCTGCGGATCGGCCGGAGGCATTTCGGTGCCGGGCACGCCGCGCCGGACGATGTCGAAGATCCTATCGTCGGCGGAACCGGATGCCCAGAGACCAGTCAGGTCGGGGCCCAGATACCCGCGCGCGTCGGGTCCGTGACAGCCGGCGCACCGCGTGCGGAACATGGCGCCGCCGTTCTGAATCGCGTCCGGTTTGCCCTCGAGAGGATTTGTCGTCGCGCGCGAAGCAGTGTTCTGAACCGTCGCAACGGCGGCCGCCGGCGGACACAGCCAGGCGTGCCCGATGACACACAGCACAATCGCTGCGGTCACAGACGAGCAACGATTCAGGGGCCTCAGCATGGGCGACGCTCAGTAGACCACGACGAATCACGCATATTACATCGCGCCGTCTCGTAGCGCAGGCCTTCAGGTCTGCCCCGGCGGCGCGGGCAGCCCTAAAGGTAGCCCTAAAGGGCCCTAAAGGGCTGCGCTACCAGCGCCGCGTAGCCACCAAGAACACAAGAACGAAGAGAAGCGATCTTCTTCGTGTGCTTCGTGTCTTCGTGGCCTTCGTGTCCAAGATGTCGCAACCGAGCGTGGAGGCTCCTATCAAAAGTCGATCGTCGCGCTCAGCTTGAAGAACCGCGGCTGCAACACCGACGTCGGCGTCAGCCACGTGAACCCTCCGCCCGCCTCCGGCGTAAAGTTCTGGTTGTAGGTGAGCACCGGCGACGAGTTCGTGATGTTGTAGATGTCCACGCCGACATTGGTGCGCGTCCGCCCGAACCGGAGGATCTTCGCGAACCGGATGTCGATTTCGTTGACGCGATCGCCGTAGTACGTCCCTGGTTCGATCAGGTTCACCGTGACGTTCGGAGCGCTGTTCGACAGCGGCCGGCCGAGGATCGGCTGGATGGCGGCGTTCGGCACGGCATACAGCGCCGCCAGCGCGCCACCCTGATCGCTGCGAAGCGTGCCGGCAACCTGGACGGCGACTTTCGGGATCATCCACGACCCGAGACCGGTCATCCGCGTGACAAAACCCGTATCGACGTGGCACCAGGGGATCGTCGAGTTGATGGTCGCAACCGTCGCGGGGCCGGCCGCGGCGGTCCCGAACCCGCCGAAGACGGTCGCCACGGCATTCAGCTCGGGGAGCTGCGCGCGAATCTCGCAGTCGTCGCTCACCGTCTTGCCGGTGTTGACGCCACCCTGGAAGAACAGGCCGCTGCGCGGCCGTGCACTCACGTTGATCAGCAGCCCGTCCGAATGGTGGTACTGGTTGCCGTAGTTCTCGGCTTTGGTGAACAGATTGTTGACGACCGACGCGACGTTCTGGTTCGCGTTGTAAAGGCTGCCGATCGTCTGGCCGCTGGTCGGCAACCGGGCATCGGTTGGCACGACGATGCTGAACGAGCCGAAATCCGTTGGCGCCTGGGCCAGGTTGTCGGTGACAACGAAATTGGTGAGCCAGCGGCGCGAGTAGCCGGCCTCGACCGACACGCGCGGCAGCACTTCGTGCTGCACTGACACGCCGATGTTCCAGTCGGCCGGCCGCACGCCCCACCCGTTCAGCAGCCCTGGATCGTACGTCGTGTCGAACGCCGCCTGGCCGAACGCCAGGTTGCTGATTTGCGCGCAGACGTCGCCGCCGCTCGCGGCCAGGTTCTGCGCGAGGGGGTTCAGAAGATCGCAGTCTGGTGCGAAGTTGTTGTTCGAGTCGGTCCACGTGCGCGTCGTCGTTGTCTGAAGACGCGAGGTCGGCCGTTGGCCCGAGTAGGTGTTGCTGTTCTGGGCCGCTTCGAGGTACTTCCCGATGTTGACCTTCAGCGACGTCTTTCCGGTGCCGCGCACGTCCCACGCCAGTCCGGCTCGGGGCGAAATGTCCTTGTAGCTGTCCACGCCCTTCGTTCTGGGATACGTGATCACGTTCGGCAGGAACCGGACACCGCCAACTTCTACGGCGGGGTACCAGCTCCACGCGTGGTCGAAACGGAGGGCGCCCTGTAACGTCACGCGGCCGAGCGTCCACTGCTCCTGTCCGTAGAACGCGTCGTACCTGACACGGTTCTTGATCCAGAACCGGTTGATGCTTTCGGTAATCTGATCCGGCACGCCGTTCTGTGTGCGGTATTGCAGGAACTGGTTGTTGCTGGAGTTGTTCTGGTTGTCCACGAGAAAGCCGCCGATGTATCCAGCCTTCACGTTCTGCGCGCCGGTTACATACGAGGCCGACGCGCGCCAGTTGTGATTGCCCTGCCAGTCGGCCGCCCAGTTCTCCGAGCGATAGGTGAGGTTGGCAATGTTTCCGTTGTCGGCGCAGCCCCGCGCACACTGTTCGACCACGCGAACGATGTCGCGTGACGGATTACCGGGCATCTCCGAGCCGCCCCACCGGCTCAGATACGTGCCGAAGCCGGCCTCCAGCAACAGGCGGCTCGTCATCGTCGACGTCCACGTGGCCTGCTGCACACGCTGTCCATAGGGATGAAGATATGTACCGGTTTCGGGGGCGCTGGTCGCCGAGCACGAGGGATTCGACGATGCCGGCGCACCGCAGATGATCTCGTTGGGACGCGACTGACGGCAACCGCCGTCAACACCCGGGAACGCAGCGCCCTGACAAGGCTGCTGCTCGTCCCAGAACACGTTGAACTTGTTCCGCGGCGTCGCCTGAAACGGCCGGACGACCGAAGTCGGGAACGTACGTCCGCTTGGTGGGATCGCCGAAATTCAGGTTCGCGAACATGCCGGGAACGGTGCGGTGGCTGCCTTCGTCGCGGAACTGGCCGAAGAACCAGGCCCGGTCTTTCTTGATCGGACCGCCGAGCCCGACGTTGTAATCCCACAATTTGGTCAGCGCCCCGGGCGTCGTCAGTTTGCGCGCTTTCAAGTCGGCGGTGTAATTGTCGCCAACCATCCTGTCGGTGACACCCGACAGGTAAACCGATCCTTTGACGACATTGCCGCCCGTTTTGGGCACGATGCTCAGCGTGGGCCCGCCAACTTCGGCCTCGCCCATCCCGCCCGACGACGATTCTGGCGCCCCGGTTCGTGCGGTTCAACGTGACGTTCAACTTCTGATGTTCCCGCCGCGGTGGTGTTATCGGAAAGGGAGGGTGCCGACGTGCCTGCACGCGGCAAGTGGCTGTGGACAATCGCGTTCGTGATCCTCGCGCCGCGGATCGTGCTGGCGCAGGCATCGATCACGGGAACCGTCAAAGATCCGACCGGCGCTGTGCTCCCGGGAGTCACAGTCGAAGCCGCGAGCGACGCCCTCATCGAACGAGTGCGCACCGTCACCACCGACAGCACGGGTCAGTACCGGATTGTCGATTTGCGTCCCGGCAGCTACGTCGTCACGTTCGCGCTCGCCGGATTCAACACGTACAAACGTGAAGGGATCGAGTTGACCGGGTCGTTCACCGCCACGGTGAATGCCGAAATGAAGGTTGGCTCCATCGAGGAATCGGTCACCGTCACCGGAGAGAGTCCGATTATCGACACGCAAAGCGTGAAGCGGCAGACGGTCCTCGGCAACGACATCGTCACGGCGCTGCCCGCGGCACGGGCGTACGCCGGGGTCATGACGCTCATTCCGGCGAC
>QHWF01000896.1 GCA_003222455.1 Acidobacteriota bacterium | reverse complement strand
CACCACACGGGTCATCGCCGGATCGTTTCGCAGCCCACTGACGTCGTTCACCAGTACCGCCCCCGCGCCGACGGCCGCTCGTGCGACCTCCGCCTTGTAGGTATCCACCGAAATCGGCACCGAGAGCCGCTCGGCAAGCCTGGTGACGACCGGCATCAGACGCGAGAGTTCCTCGTCAACGGAGACCGGCTCGGCGCCGGGTCGCGTCGATTCACCTCCGACATCGATCAGGTCGGCGCCCTCGCGCTCCAGACGCAGTCCGGCCTCGACCGCCAGATCGGGATCGAGCTTCGAAAACGGCTCGGCGAACGAATCCGGCGTGACGTTGAGGATGCCCATCAACAGGCAGCGCTCCCCAAGTCGCAGGAGGCGACCGGAAGGAAGTGGGATGGTATAAGAACGACGAGGCGTGAAGTTCACAATTTGGAATTCGGAATTCGGAATTCGGAATGAGGTGATTCCGAATTCCAGTTTCCAAATTCAGGCGTTCATTCCGAATTCCAAATTCCCAATTCCGAATTGCGCTGCGGCTCTATTCCTGCGGCAGCGGCTTGTTGAGCGCAGGCACGATCGACGCGCGCTCTTTCGACCGCGGACGCGCCTCGCCTTCGTCGGCGTGCAGCGGCCGGGCCGTCGCCGGCGGCGGGTCTTCCAGCGCAAGGCCGGCCGCGAGGCGCTTCACCTGTTCGGCATCGAGCACTTCGCGCGCCAGCAGGGCCTCGGCAATCTTCACCAGCGTGTCCCGGCTGTCGGTGAGAAGCCGGTGCGCGCGCTGGTAGTTGTCGGTGACGAAGCGCTTCACTTCGTGATCGATCTTGAGCGCGGTGTCCTCGCTGTAGTCCTGGTGCTGGGCGATCTCGCGTCCGAGGAAGATCTGCTCTTCCTTCTTGCCGAAGGTGAGCGGACCCATCGCGTCGCTCATGCCCCACTCGCACACCATCTTGCGCGAGAGCTCGGTGGCGCGCTCGAGATCGTTGCCGGCGCCCGTGGTGAGGCTGTTCATCGTGATCTCCTCGGCGATGCGGCCGCCGAGCAGGATCGCGATCTGGTCGTTCAGGTAATCGCGCGAGTAATTGTGCTTTTCGTCGGCCGGCAGCTGCTGCGTGAGGCCGAGCGCCATCCCGCGCGGGATGATGGTGACCTTGTGGATCGGATCGGCGTGCGGCAGCAGCACCGTGAGCAGCGCGTGACCGGCCTCGTGGATGGCGGTGACCCGCTTCTCGGCGTCGCTGATGATCATCGAGCGCCGCTCGGATCCCATCAGGACCTTGTCCTTCGCGAACTCGAAATCGTGCATGCGCACGGTCTTCTGGTTGTAGCGGGCCGCGTTGAGCGCCGCTTCGTTCACCAGGTTGGCGATGTCGGCGCCCGAGAAGCCGGCCGTGCCGCGCGCCAGCACCGGCACTTCCACATCGTCGGCCATCGGGATCTTGCGCGTGTGAACGCCGAGAATGCCTTCGCGGCCCTTGACGTCCGGCCGATTGACGACGATGCGGCGATCGAAGCGGCCGGGCCGCAGCAGCGCCGGATCCAGGACGTCGGGACGGTTCGTGGCCGCAACCAGGATGACGCCTTCGTTCGACTCGAAGCCGTCCATTTCGACGAGCAGCTGGTTCAGCGTCTGCTCGCGTTCGTCGTGGCCGCCGCCGAGACCGGCGCCGCGGTGGCGCCCGACGGCGTCGATTTCATCGATGAAGACGATGCACGGCGCGTTCTTCTTGCCCTGCTCGAACAGGTCGCGCACGCGCGAGGCGCCGACGCCGACGAACATCTCGACGAAATCCGAGCCGCTGATCGAGAAAAACGGGACGTTCGCTTCGCCGGCCACGGCCCGGGCGAGCAGCGTCTTGCCCGTTCCCGGAGGCCCCATGAGCAGCACGCCCTTCGGAATGCGTCCACCGAGCTTCTGGAACTTCTGCGGCTCCTTGAGGAACTCGATAATCTCCTGCAGCTCCTCTTTCGCTTCGTCGACGCCGGCAACGTCCTTGAACGTGACCTTCTTCTGCGAGCTCGACGACAGCTTCGCCTTGCTCTTCCCGAACGACAGGGCCTT
>QHWF01000895.1 GCA_003222455.1 Acidobacteriota bacterium | reverse complement strand
CTTCAGCTGATCGTGGAGAGTGCGCTGTTATCGCAGGATAAAACGATCGCCATTGTCGCGGAAAACGAGGAATTATGCCGCATCATCGGAGCGTCCATTAGAACACTTGGAGGTTTTGACAGATCTTAGATCAGCCATCGCCGATCGCCACTACCCAACAAAGATCCGCGATATCCCTAGCGATAGTCCCCGAATTATTGGGCAAAGCTGCGGGATGGGCGGGAGGGGTGGGAAGGACGCTTCCAGCCCCTCCGCCAATCCCGCCCTTTCCTGCCTAGTTCGTTCCCTTATAGCCCAGCGCGACGAGACGCGACTCGGCGCAGTCCTTCATGATGTCGACGAACTTCGCGAACTGATCCTGCGTCAGCACGAACGGATTCGGTCCGTTCGGATTGGCGCGAACCTGCTCCATCCATCCGAGTTCGTCGCCGAAAAGGCCCGGGTGGCCGTTGATCAGCGCCTGCACCTTCCCGGCCTTCGCCGCGTCGAGCGCCTTCTTGAACGCATCGAGCGACGCGCGGTCCGGCGTGATGTTGGCGCCCGACAGCATCATGATCGTGATCGGCTTGCCGTGATCCTTCACCGGGATGTAATACGCAAGCGACCCCGGCGTATGCCCCGGCGTGATTCGCAGCGTGATCGTCTCATCGCCAACGGTGATCTTCTGGCCATCGCTCACCACTTCCACGTCGCGCTTCGGGAGCGGTCGATTCGCCTGCGGACCGCGCGCATTCGGATTGGGCGTTTCGATCATGTCCCAGTCGAGCTTGCTCATCGCCACGCGGCTCCCGTATTTCTGCTGGAAGTACGGCGCCCCGCCGAAATGATCGAAGTGGCCGTGGCCGACGATGATCATCTTCACGTCCGCCGGATTCAGACCGGCCTTCTTCAACGCGGGCTCGATGATCTCTTCGGCTTCCTTCACCGTGTTGAGCGAGTCGATGAGGATGATGCCCTGGCTGGTCGGAATCGCCCATGCGCCCACCGTGTTGAAACCGAAGTAATAGAGGTTGTCGAAAATCTTGACGATATCGATCTGCCTCTGCGGCTCGGGCGGCAGGCCCGCGTTCTGGCGCAGCACCGCGGGGCGCTGCGGGCCCAGCGGACCGCACGCCTTCTGGAAACGCGCCTGCAGCTTCGCGT
>QHWF01000904.1 GCA_003222455.1 Acidobacteriota bacterium | reverse complement strand
AGGCGCTCGTTGAAGTAGGCAAGACCGAGCAGGGAGAGCGCGGCAATGATTGCGAATACGCCCAGCCAGGGGCTCAACAGGAAGATCACCAGGATATGGATCGGCGTCCATGGGGCGTCGAAGAAAGCGAACAAGCCCTTGCCCGTGAGGAATTGCCGGATATTGGTGAGATCGCCCAGACCCTGGCTGGGATTGCCGCCACGCGCACGCAAGTAGCGCTCGAAGGACGCGTCAAACAGGCGCGGCCCGAGCTGCAGGTCAAGCGCCACGCCGGCGCGGATCAGCGCTTTGGAGCGCACCAGCTCGAGCGCGGCTTCGAGCACGTAAAGTCCCACCATGATGAGCGTCAGCATGAGCAGCGTGACCTCGTTGCGGCTCGAAAGCACGCGGTCGTAGATCTGCAGCATGTAAATCGCCGGGACGAGAAGCAGCAGGTTGATGGCAAAGCTGAAGGCCCCGACTGCGTAGAAAACGCGCCGGAACCTGCGGATTACTTGCCCTAACTCCCCTCCCGATTGCTTTTCTATAAACATGTTGCGCGCACTCTAACTCATGTCGTGAAAAGGGGCCGACAGGTTTCCCTCGTCGGCCCCCCGACCTTGATTGAGTGCGGGTGCGCCGAAGCGTCCCCCACCCGCTGAATCACGAGACGTGGATCGCGCCGTAAACGTCGGCGTCGCTAAGATCCGTCACGCCGACCAGCGCGACGGAAAAGCTGTCGTCGCCTTTAAGAGCGATCACGGTCGAATCCACCAAATTGCCTTCTACGTTGACATGCTCGTGCCTAATTTCGAACGTGGCCGCGAGTTTCGCCTGGTCCATGCTGCCCAGACCGCTGAAATCCAGCGTGTCATGCTCAGCCAGGGAGAAGTCGAAGATTTGATCATGTCCGTCCGCGCTCTTCACGGTGTTGTCGCCGCCGGTGCCGATAGTGAAGGAGTCGTTGTACCAACGCTCGTGCGAGGTCTTTCCGGTCTTGACCATCACGCTCGTACGGTCCCCGAACATCGTGGCAGCGTCCTGGGCGCTCAGCCCTTCGATCGAAGGGGTGCCGCTCGAGTCGTTCTGCTTGTTGTTGACGCTGACCTTGCCGTCGCCGTTGACGTCGCGGCCGATGTGGAAGTCGTCGACCAAGTGCTGCAGGTAGGCGGCGTACTTGTTAACGAAGAAGTCCTGCGTCCAACCCGACGTCGACAGGCCCTTGGACGCAAGCCAGCCCGTGAACGAGTCATGCTGGCCCGTTTCTGAAACGGCGAAGGAGAACTTGAAGGTATCGGCTCCTTCGCCGCCACTCAGTCCGTCGTTGCCCCCTCCGCCGACCAGCGTGTCGTCGCCGGTGAATCCGGAGAGCAAGTTATCTTTGTTGTCGCCGATCAGGACATCATTAAAACCGGACCCGACCAGGCCTTCGATGCTCGCAAGGGTGTCCAGGCCCATACCCCCGCCGACGTCCTGAGGATCGGTGATCCTGAGATCAACCGTAACGCCGCTCGTTGCAAACGCGTACACGGCGACGTCGTTGCCATCCCCCCCGTTGAACGTGTCGTTTCCGCTTCCGCTGAACAGCGTGTCGTTGCCGCCGAATGCGTTGACAATTTCTCCGGCCGGATCGACGGCGAAATACGTGTCGTCTAAGTTGCTGAGATTAACGGTGATTGCCATCTTGCTGCTCCCCTAATTGGACACACTGGAGTTTAGTTCTCAAGGAAGGCTTGCCGGCTCGCACGAAGTCACAGCTCACAACTTTTTGCGCAAAGGGGTGAAAAAGTGACTGTGTGCATGCGCTTCAATTGGCCCGCCGCTTCACCTTGATTTCGCCGTCGCCGATCACGTCGCGCACTTCACCGGTGCCGCGGTCGAGCACTTCTCCCGGCTTCAATCCAACGCGCGCCCCGCCGTCACCGGCCGGCACGCGCACTCGCCCGTCGCCGCTGCGGCCTGGATCGCGCAGCCCCTCGGCCGAGCCGTCCTGGAGCGATTCACCGTTTACCCAGACCGTGGAGCGACCCTCGGAGCGGACCACGTAGCCGTCGAGTCGCGTAGTGGGCGAAGCGACGGTCGGCGCTGCGGCCGGCTTGTCCGGCACGCGCGCCTTGCGCCGGGCGTCGAGCGCGGCGCGCTGCTCCGGCGTGAAGAACAGACGGCCGAATTCCTGCGCAGCGCAGGCACCCGCCGCCGCGGCGAGCCACAGGCCGAAGAGGAAGACGAGCGCTGGCTTCATTGTTTGGCCGCCCGGTCGACGATGGTGATCAGGTCGATCTCGCAATCGGCGCGCAGCCGCGGCACGATGGAAGCGCCGGTGGCCGCCTGGCCCGTGCGCGTGATCAGGCACTGCTTCACCGAGTAATACGCATTGCCGGAGGCGCGCAGATCGGCAAGGAAGCGCAGCAGGTCTTCCTCGTGCAGCAGAGCGAGCTCCACCTTCATGGTGCTGGCGTAGAAATCCACGTTGGCGGGCTTGCCGGGCG
>QHWF01000903.1 GCA_003222455.1 Acidobacteriota bacterium | reverse complement strand
GCTGCGTTGCTCCTCGTTCAAATACTCCCGGTATTCTCGCTCGTCGCGCCTTGCCAGCCGGGCGCATCGCCGCCCTCGGTGCGACGCTGGACTTTCACCACGGGCTGCTGACAGCCGCGCCATCATGTGGGGACCTGGCGGGGCTGACGCTGCCTGGTGCGACGATCACGCTCGCGCAGACGGTTGGTGCGGGGGCGTTTGCGCCGCTCCCTGCTGCAGCGAGCGCGCCGTCGGCCGGCGCCGCGGAACAGACGTTCAACGCCCCGCGGGCGTTCTGCCGCGTGGCAGCGACTCTGAGACCTTCCACTGACTCGGACGTCCATATCGAAGTCTGGATGCCGGTAACGAATTGGAACGGGAAGTTGCAGGCGGTCGGCAATGGCGCGTTCAATGGGACGATTGCCTACGGAGCGATGATCACCGCCCTGGGCCGCGGCTATGCGACCAGTTCGACGGATACCGGCCACGCCGGCGGCAGCGCGAGCTTCGCCCTTGGGCATCCGGAGAAAGTGATCGATTTTGGATGGCGCGCTGTCCACGAGATGACCGTGATCTCGAAGAAGATCATCGCCGCCTACTACGATGCCGCTCCAAAGTTTTCGTACTGGAACGGCTGTTCCGCCGGCGGACGTCAGGCGATGAAAGAAGCGCAGCGCTTTCCCGCGGATTTCGACGGCATCGTTGCCGGGGCTCCTGGTCTCGACTGGACGGGCCGTGCCGCGCAAGCGGTGTTCGTCGCCCAGGCGTTACAGAAGAACGAGGCCGGGCGCTTGTCGCCGGCCGCGCGGCGGCAGTTGCACACCGGGGTGCTCGCGGCGTGCGATTCGCTGGACGGTGTGAAGGACGGCGTGGTCGAGGATCCGAAGCGCTGCACGTTCGATCCCGGCGTGCTCGAGTGCAAGGGTGCCGAGGACGCGTCCTGCTTGACGCCGGCACAGGTGCAGACCGCCAGAATGTTGTACTCGCCGCAGGTGAATCCGAGGACGAAACGCGAAATTGCCGGTCTCGAGCGTGGCAGCGAGCTCGGATGGACGGACCTGGGATGGTCCGCGTCGGCGCGAGCGACCGGGCTCGATCAGTTCCGCTTTCTGGTCTTCAAGGATCCCGGATGGGATGTGGGCCGATTCAACTTCGCCGCCGACATCGTGCGTGCTGATGACATGGACAACGACACGATCAACGCCCTCGACGCGGATCTCGGGCCGTTCATCGACCGTGGCGGCAGGCTGATTCAGTACCACGGCTGGAGCGATCCGCAGATCTCACCGGGGAACAGCGTGCAGTATTACCAGCGCGTGTTGGCGGCGCTCGGCGGGCCGGGCAAGGTTCAGGGTTCCTATCGCCTGTTCATGGCCCCGGGCATGGGGCACTGCGGCGGCGGCGAGGGGCCGAACACCTTTGACATGATCGGCGCGCTGGAGCAATGGGTGGAGCACGGCAAAGCGCCCGATCAAGTCATCGCGTCACATGCGACCAGCGGCAACGTTGACCGCACACGGCCGCTGTGCCCCTACCCGCAGGTCGCGACGTACCGCGGACCGGGAAGCACGGATGAAGCGACGTCCTTCGTCTGTAAGGCGCCCTGAGTTCGTCTGCGCGCTTGCTGAGAACCCGCGCTGTTCTACTTCTGTTTGTCGTAGACCGCGATGTAATCCACCTGAGCGCCTAATTGCATTCCCTGGTACGTGATCGTCAGCATGTTGCCGTCGTCGGAGATGACCCGGCTCGCAGTCGCGATGATTCTCCCTGCGTGCGTGAGGGTTGCCTCGGCGGAGCGTGGCGCGACTCTCTTCAACGCGATCGTGTCCACGTCGGGCGATCCGGACACGGCGTATTCGAGGCTGTCGTAATTCGCGACGTATCCGACGGTTGTCGAGCGTCCGTCGGCGTAGGTGGTGTGGATCGTCGCCTTGACGCTCTCCCCTTGCGATTCATAGGTTCGGGTCTGGCTTTGAGGCGGAGGGCCGGATCGATACTTCGATTTGGCCAGGTTGAGCTTCCAGGTCCCCAGTAAGAGTCGATCTTCATCGCTCTTGGCCGAAGATTGAGCGCCAACGGGCAAGGGGTGGGCGGCCCAGACACTAATCGC
>QHWF01000902.1 GCA_003222455.1 Acidobacteriota bacterium | reverse complement strand
GCATCGTGAAGATGATCGTGCGCCGGAGCGGCGCCCTCGCCTTCACCATCGACGCCGTGCGCGGCCGCAGCCGAAGGGCCGTGAAATGCAAGGAACACGAGGCGGAACATGTAGATCGCCGTGAGCAGCGATGTCAGCAGACCGAGCGCCCACAGGAGCGTGTGACCGTGTGCAAACGTCTGTGCCAGAATCTCGTCCTTGCTGAAAAAGCCCGCGAAACCGGGCACGCCGGAAATCGCCACGGCTCCCACGACGAACGTCCAGTACGTCAGCGGCAGCGCATCCTTCAGACCGCCCATGCGCCGCAGATCCTGTTCACCGGCGAGCGCGTGGATCACCGCGCCTGACCCGAGGAAGAGCAGCGCCTTGAAAAAGGCATGGGTATAGAGGTGAAAAATCCCGGCGGCGTACGCGCCCACGCCCATCGCCAGAAACATGTATCCAAGCTGGGAGACCGTCGAATACGCGAGGACGCGCTTGATGTCGTTCTGCACGAGCCCGATGGTGCCGGCCAGGAACGCCGTCGCGACGCCAATCGTCGCGACGATCGTCAGGGTATGCGGCGCATGGCTGAACAGGACGGCGTTGCGGCCAATCATGTAGACACCGGCGGTGACCATCGTCGCCGCATGGATGAGGGCAGAGACCGGAGTCGGCCCTTCCATCGCATCGGGCAACCAGACGTAGAGCGGGATCTGCGCCGATTTGCCCGTCGCGCCCACGAACAACAACAGCGTGATCAGCGAAACCGTCCCGAACGTCGTCTCCGGCGCGAGGGAGGCGGCGGCGCGCGCCACCTCGTGAAACTCGAGGGTGCCGAACCGCGTAAACGTCAGCAGCACGCCGAGAAGGAAGCCGAAGTCGCCGATTCGATTGACGATGAAGGCTTTCTTGCCGGCGTCGGACGCGGACTTCTTTTCGAACCAGAAGCCGATCAGCAGGTACGAGCACAAGCCGACGCCTTCCCACCCGACGAACAGCACCAGGAAATTCGCGCCCAGCACGAGCACGAGCATGAACGCCGCGAACAGGTTCAGGTACGAGAAGTAGCGCGCGTACTCGGAGTCGCGCTCGTCGTGCATGTAGGCCGTTGAATAAATGTGAATCAGCGATCCGATGCCGGTCACGACGAGGATCATGACGGCCGCCAGCGGATCGAGCGCGAGAGTGAAGCCGACGTCGAGATTACCCGATCGAATCCAGTCGAACGTGGGCCGCACGATGAGGCGCGCCTCGGGCGCGAGTGCGACCAGGTTCCAGACCGCCACGCACGAGACCAGGAACGACGCGATCACGGTGCCGCACGCCACCGCGCCCGACGTGCCCTTCGTGACACGACGGCCGAGGCTGGCATTGACCAGGAACCCGACGAACGGAAGGAGCGGGATGAAAAGCAGCGTCAGCGATCCGACGTTCACCTCTGTGTCTCCGTGTCTCTGTGGCTGAATTCCTCCGTGTGCTCCGTCAACTCTGTGACCTCCTTCACCATTTCAACGCCGTGAACCGGTCGGGGTTCAACGATTCACGGTGGCGGAACAGGCCGATCACGATCGCGAGGCCGACGGCGGCTTCCGCCGCCGCAACGGTCATGACGAAGAACACGATGATTTGACCGTCCGCCGCCCCGAACCGCAGCCGGCCGAAGGCCACGAATGTGAGGTTCACCGCGTTCAGCATGATCTCGATCGACAGCAGAATCGTGATGAGGTTGCGCCGCACGAACACGCCGGCCGTACCGATCGAAAACAGCACCGCCGAGAGGACGAGATAGTAAGTGAGTGGGACCATCCTGACCACCTACCCACCGAAATTCGGAATCA
>QHWF01000901.1 GCA_003222455.1 Acidobacteriota bacterium | reverse complement strand
CCGGGGCCGGCAGCTCGAACCGATCGCCGTTGAGGGTGATGACCACCGGATCCTGGTCAATGCGTGTGCCGCGACGCGACGTTGAAACTGCCAGCTCGCAACTCCGCCGATTCATCGGGCACGCTCCGGGCGATCATAAATCCGTGCCGCGAACGGCGTCCAGGCTCAGTTCCGCCCGGTTGCTAGTGCTGCACGGTCCGGGATTTCGACGGATCCGCATGGTGTGACGCGACGATCGTGACGATCGTATCGATGGATGAGCGGTTGGGTCAACACAAATGGAATGCGGGACGCGCGCCGGTCGAGGAAACGGGCCTGCAGGCGCACATCGATGAACACCGTGACAGCCACGATGAATCACGGGGCGGCGATTCAGGCGACCGAGCTCGCCTTCGGCGCATCCCCGGAGGCGACGTGGACGTGGTGTCGGATGCCGTCGGTCTCGATTCACGGATCGGACGCACGTACCTGACCGGCGGCCTCGGGTTCGGCGGTCCGTGTGTTTTCCCCGCGACAACGTGGCGCTCGCGTTCCTCGCGGGGGCGCCCGCAGCGATCTGCCCCTGGCGACGAACGCGCTGAATCGATCGCTCACGATGGGCCTGGTGCAGCAGTTGCGCGCCCGTGTGTGGCGCGACACGCGGTGGCGGTCCTCGGCGTCGCCTACAGACCGGGCTCTCGGCCCTCCCCGACACTTCCTCTGGACACCGGACCCTTTCCAGGTGTAAATTGGAACCATGCGGCAGGTCCGTAGCAGTTCCAATAACGCTCCGAATCGGGTCCGGCTGTCGGGGCGGACCGGCGCCGACGTGCGCCGGCTGGTCTTCGAAGCCTCGCGGCGCGCCGAAGCGATGGGGCTGATGGAGCCGGAAGTCTCGCCGCGGGAGGAGCCGGCCGCGCTCCGCCTGCTCGCGTCGCGCGTCCGTCGCGCCGGTATTGCCTCGGCGGCCGCCGATCGTTTGAACGATGTCCAGGTGAACAATGTCGAGGCGCCGAACGCCGCCGAGCTCGTCCCGCTGCTCGAAACGCTCATCGCCGCGCTCGAGGCGTCGCCCGTTCCGAAGTTCGAGTGGGCCGGGCTCGCACGGACGTTTGGCGCCGAGGCGCTCGCGTCGCTGATCAACGTGTCGATGTCGAGTCTCAAACGGTACGTGTCCGGCGAGCGCGACACGCCGGACGACGTGGCGGCGCGGCTGCATTTCCTGGCGCTCGTCGTCGGCGACCTCGCCGGGTCGTACAACCCCATCGGCATCCGGCGGTGGTTTCACCGCAAACGCACGCGCCTCGACGGCCGCCCGCCTGCGGCGCTGCTCAAGGGCAACTGGGATCCGGACGAGGAGGCGCCCAGACGGATCCGGCAGCTCGCCACCGAGCTCGTCTCGCTGTCCGCCACATGATCGGTTTCCGTCAGGTCGACGCGCGCTATCCCTTCCTCTGGGAAGACAGCCGCCAGCCACCAGGGCGATGGCACGGCGAGGGGGAAGGACCGGCTCATTACGTGGCCGACACGCCCGATGGCGCCTGGGCGGAGTTTCTGCGCCATGAGGAAATCACGGATCCGGACGATCTGCCGACCATTCGGCGGCAGCTGTGGGCCATCGACCTTGGTGA
>QHWF01000906.1 GCA_003222455.1 Acidobacteriota bacterium | reverse complement strand
TGACCTGGGGCACCAGCGTGCCTTTATTGTAGTCCTCGATCAATAGCGCATCGGCGTCCTCGAGCGCACGCTCCAGCGAGCGGCCCAGTTTCTCCATGACCTTCGCCGAGATCGGGTCGTCGATCTCCTCGTCGATGCGCAGCATCTGCTGGCCGCGGGCGACGACGCGCGTCTTGGATGTCGTGGGCCGCCCCGAATCGGTCACCAGGAATGACGAGTTGAGCTTCAGATCGTCCAGCTCGGCGCGCACCGACGCGCCCCGCTGATCTTCACCCACGACGGCGACGAGCCGGCAGTCGGCGCCGAGGGCCGCGACGTTCGCCGCGACGTTGGCCGCGCCGCCGAGGCCGTGGCGGCTCGCGTGCACCGTGACGACCGGCACCGGCGCCTCGGGGGAGACGCGATCGACTTCGCCGACGAGATAGACGTCGAGCATGGCGTCGCCGACGACGACGACCTTGGTCGTGGCCATCCGCGTGAGCAGCGCTTCGATGCGATCGCGCGTGAGCCGGGTTTCCGGCATCAGGGAATCCGCCCTTCCTTCTTAGTGCGCCAGGTCAACTGGATGCTTCCCACCCATCGCGTCTGACTCGCGCCCGACACATGTGCGGCGTTGGAGATCAGATGCACGCCACCGTCGGCGGAGAGGTCCCAACGTCCGTACGCGGCATGAGCGCCGGCCGCGAGACGCAGCGTGCGCTCGACAATGCCGGCGAGGAATGCGGGTGTGGACGGGTACGCGCTCACCGGCGGATGCGGCAGGTGCAAGTCTCCTTCTCCCTGGCGCAAGAGCGTGATCTCGGGTTGCACGAGCACGGCCGGCAACGGCATGAAGCTCAGCTTGAGCGATGTCTGGTCGTAATCGGAGAAATTGCGTCCGGTGCCGAGCCCGAAATAGATCGGCGTTTGAAAGTTGTCCTCGTTCCGATACGTCAGATTCGTCACCCGGGTATAGAAGAGCGTCCACGCCGCGGCGGAATGCGGCACGCGCCCTTGTGCTCCGAGGGTCAGTCCGTAGCTCGCCGGCTTCTGGTCGGTGGCGCTCGTCTTGTCGACTTGAATGTCGTCCAGCAGGCCCTGCGCGAAGAGCGTCACTTTGCCCTGACGCTGCACATCAAATCCCAGGAACGAATTGACGTTGGTGCCGGTGTTGAGCTGCGCGAGGAAGCCCAGGCTCGCGAAGTTCAAGAACCAGGGTTCGAGCTGCCGGCCGACGCCCGAGAGGACCGAGCCTTCCCACAGGCCGAACGTCCAGCGACCCGACGGGCGAATCCAGAAGCGGTGCTGGACCATGTACCGATGCACCGCCGCCCCCGTGCTGTCGGTGAGGTCGTTCAGCTGCGTGGCGAATCCCTCCAGCTTCACCCCCGTGGTGCCGATCGAGAGCGCGAAGTGATCGGGTCCGTATGGCGAATCGGACAGCAGCAATCCCTGGAGTGCGCTGGGTCCCCAGTTCCGGTCGAGACTGCCGAAGAAGAGATCGGCGTGCGTGAATTGCGCGCTGATGTACGCAGCATCGAACCTGCCGGCGATGACCCGGTCCTTCTTGCCATACCAATCGGGGTCGTACTTCAGGCGCGTATCGAAGTAGGGATGCGACACGAACACGACCGGGCCCAGGTAGAGGCTGAGCGCCGCGCCGCCCGAGAAGGTGGCGTGCCCGACACCCGCTGCGCGCAACGGATCGCGGCGTGCATGCGAGCTGGCCGCGATCCCCGCGTGCACATCCACGCGCGCCGCGGGCCCGCGCTCCCGGCGCGTCAGCTCGCTCCGCACTTGGCGCACCACTGCCCATTCGGCGCGCGTCACGCTGCCGCTGTCCACCGCATCGAGAGCGCGGAGCACCTGGTCGGTCCGAAACGGTCGCGTGAGCGGCGTGGGATCCGCCATGCGTCCCGCCGTGATCAGATGCTCGATGAAGGGGACGGACCAGTGGCTCAATGGGAGATAAGGAGACGCTTCTTGTGATACTGCGACGCTAGGAACAAAAAACACGACGCTAAAAAAGGCGACGCTAGGCAAAAGCGACGCTAGGAGGAGGCGAGGGCGCGCGTTCACGGGCCCCAATCTAGCGTCGATTTATCGTAGCGTCGCCCTATCCTAGCGTCGCAGTATCAGGTTCACCCAAGCGTCGCCTTATCCTAGCGTCGCCGTTATTGTTCGGCGCGATGCACATCGAAAGCCACCGCGGTTCAGTTCTCGAATCCCGCCACCGTGTCCATGTCGCGGTAGTGGACGGCAGTGGGCGCCTCGTCGCGAGCGCAGGCGATCCGGATTACACGACGTTCTGGCGCTCCGCCGCCAAGCCGTTCCAGGCGCTGCCGCTGGTCGAAGACGGCGTCGTCGAGCGGTTCGGGCTGACGCGGCAGGACCTGGCGCTGGCCTGCGCGTCGCATTCCAGCGAGCCGGGGCAGGTCGCGCTCGTGCGCGAGTTCCT
>QHWF01000905.1 GCA_003222455.1 Acidobacteriota bacterium | reverse complement strand
ATACCAAGGACACTAAGGGACGGCCGTACTCGTTCACCACCTCAGACTATCATGCCAGCTTGACATTCCTCGACTTCAGCCCGCAGATGCCGTGGAATGCTGAATGCGCGGAATACGCGGAAAACAGACGTTTGTGTTTCTGCGAGTTCTGCGGGTTCTGCGGTGATCGCCGCGAGATCGTGAGGCTGAATCGATCATCGTTGCGGCCATCGCGCTTGCCGGCCGACGCTCATTGAAGCTCCTCGAGCGAAGGCCGGGCCTTTGCGTTCGCGAGTGTTTTACGCGCTGAGGACTCTGAATTGTCGATGCCGCGTTCCGGGAACGAAAGGATGTGCCGTGATCTGGCCGTCGAACTGACGGCTCCAGCGGCCCGGCACCGGCGTAGCGCATCCGGGGCAGCGGCCGTCGGCGGTGATGTGGTAGTCGCGGATGAAATACCCATAGCGGGCAATCAGCGTGTCGCCACACGAGGCGCAACGAGTGTTTTCCAGATTGCCGACACGTCCGGGAAGGTTTCCGGCATAGACGTGGCGCAGGCCGTTTCCGCGGCCGATGTCGGCGGCTTCGAGCAGCATCTCCTTGCTGGTGTTCTCGGTGTCCATCATCTTGTAGTCGGCGTGGAACGCCGTGACATGCCACGGGATGTCGGGCGATACGCCGGCCAGAAACGCGGTGAGCCGCGTCAACTCGTCGCGGGAGCTGTTGAAGCCGGGAATCAGGAGCGTCACGATCTCGACCCAGAAATCCATTTCCCGGAGTCGACGGATCGTGTCGAGGATGGGGTCGAGGCGGCCGCCCAGCTGGCGATAGTGACGATCGTCGAAGCTTTTCAGATCAACCTTGTACAGGTCGACCCAGGGCCGCAGGTATTCGAGCACCTCCGGCGTCCCGTTTCCGTTCGACACGTATCCCGTCGTCAAACCGGCGGACCTGGCTTCTTTGAACACGGCGACCGCCCACTCGCTGGTGATCAGCGGCTCGTTGTACGTGCTCACCAGCACGCGCGCGCCCTGGCGCAACGCATCCGCCACAAGCGCCTCCGGCGTGGCCTCGAGCGGGGGCGCCACGGCGGCGGGATCGCGAAGCGCCTGCGACGTGACCCAGTTCTGGCAGTATCCACAATGGAGGTCGCAGCCGAGCATGCCGAAGCTGTACGCCAGCGCGCCGGGATGCGCGTGGAAGAACGGCTTCTTCTCGATTGGATCGCACTGCACACCGCCGACGTAGCCCCACGGTACGTGCAGGCGTCCACCCTCGTTGAACCGGACTTTACAGACTCCGACGGCGCCTTCGGGCAAGGGACAGCGGTGCCCGCACGCGAGGCAGCGCAGCCGGCCGTCGGGAAGCGTGTCGAATAAATCGCCCTCACGGGTTTCACGCGAGAGCACTTCAGCTAATGTAGACATGGAACAATTCAATTGTACGGCGTGGCGCAACCCCCTGGCCTTTTTACGGAGGTCCCCATGCGCATCTGGTCCACCGTTCTGATGGCTGTGCTCCTGCCCGCCGCGGGCCGCGCTCAGGCGTTTCAGTTTCGCAGTCCGGCGCCCGAGGTCACCGCCGCCACGGCCGTATGGCAGGTGTCCAGCCAGCCGATCGTCGTTCAAGGACTCGTGTACCTGCCGACGCGGGACTACCGGCTGTTCGACGGTCAGGTGATGACGCAGGTGGGAATATACCAGGGCGTGCCGATCTACGCCGACACGACGCTCGAAGTGTACAGCCTCGTTTACGTTCCGGTGGGCGGGCAGCGTATGCGCACGTACGAGCGCATGCGCGATCGCGAGCTGGCCGGCACGACGGGCAGCAGGTCGCCGAGCTTTCCGGTGCGCAGTCCCAGCCTGCCCGCGGCGGAAGAGCGGGTCGCAGGAACCGCCGGAGCCATCGTGCCTTCGGCTGTGGGGCCGATGTCAATCGTCGCGGCACCCAATGCGGTGCTGCCAACACGCACCACGGTGGAATCGATTCGGCGTCCGAGCGGAACCAACGGCATCTGGCTGTATTTCAACGGCGGCCGCTACTACTCCGCGGGCGCGGCCGTTCCGTTCTCACCAGATCGCTTCACGCTCGTCGGTCAGCACGAGGGTTTCCCCGTGTATCGCGACAAGAATGGGAATGCGAACGAGATCTGGGTCGCGGTGATCAACGGAGGAGGACCCGTCGCGCCGTACGTCAAACGGTGAACACAACTTTCAACTTTCAACTCTCGAGTCTCAGCTCGACTTGCGCGTTGACAGTTCAGCGTTGAACGTCGAGGTTGAGAGTTGAGAGTTGAGAGTTGAGCGTTGGGACTTCGCTACCCCGGCCCGTGTGGCTCCTCGGTTGGGTGTCGCTCGCGACCGATTCGGCGACTGAAGCCATTTATCCGCTCCTCCCGTTC
>QHWF01000153.1 GCA_003222455.1 Acidobacteriota bacterium | reverse complement strand
AGACAGTCTTTCTTTGCGTCCTTTGCGACCTCTGCGTTCAATCGTGACGTTCGCTCTCTCTAGAAGCTGAATTGCAACCCGATACGGGCTACTCTGGGCGCAAGGATGTCGGTGATTCTGCCGAATGTTCCGCTCAAATAAGAAATCGAAACCGGGGCGCTGCTGTTGATCAGGTTGAACACTGAGAAGTTCAGGTCCACGGCGTATCGTTCAGCGGCTCTGAACTTCTTGGCCAACCGAAAACTGGTCACAGGTACTGTCCGGCCGTGTTGCGCACCGAATTCTTCCATGCGCAGTGTGACCGTGCCCTGCAGCAGCCTGGAGTCAGAGAAGGTCTGAGTCCTCTGTCCCTTTGCGCCGGACGCGGCGCGCAGATTGAAGGACGCATTCACGTCCCAGGGAAGGCGGTAATTGGCGTCCGCTCGAGCTTCCCACGCCCACGTATCGTCGATGGCAAAGCGATCGTCGTTCGGGCTGGTCGGCGTCGCCCGGATCCATTGGTGGTTTTTGGTTATCCAAAACGATGACGACATGTTCCACTTCCGCGAGAAACGCTTGTTGAGCGTCATTTCGAAGCTGTGGTAGTAATCCGGCCGGTCGCTCGGCGCGTTCAGGACTTTGTTCTGATTGAATGCAGCGCCCGCATAGGAGGCGGGGTAGGTGTAGACCGTGACCGGCTGCCGGTCAAACGGATCCGTCAGAACAATCGGAACGTTCCAGACTTCATATGGCCGCCCCACATTCACGCCTCCCGTGTCGTACCAGTTGGTGTGCCTGTGATGGACGTACGCGAAGCCGATCCCGGTGTTCGCCACCAACTGCCGGTCCAGCCGTACCGAGGCCTCATAATTCTTGTTTTGCTTCAGCTCCGGATTGGGCAGCGTGTTGGATCCGCCGCTCGCGCTGATGTAGTCCCTGCCTGTCGGACTGAAATCGACGGTTCCCGGCACGTAGTCGCAACTGGTGTTGGGACTTGTATAGGAAACGTTCGTGAACTGGGTCACCTTGCATGGACCGCTCCATCGGTACCTGGTCGTGACTTCGGCATTGGGGTTGTAGGTCGCCGCGAAATCGGCCCCCATCGTATCTCCGAAGATCCCGAAGAACGTCTTGAGCGATGTCTTGCCGTCCCCCGTCACATCCCAATTCAAGCCGGCACGCGGGACGACATCCGTCCACGTCAGAACGTCCGCACCCTGGAACCTTTGCTCGCTGCTGAACTGTCCTGCAGCTTTCGTCTGGTCGGGGTAGAAGTTGTGGTAGCGCTCCCACCGGACGCCGTAGGACAGCGTCACCCGTCCGCGTGACCAGGTGTCTGTGGCAAACGCGGCCTGGCTGAACAAGCGGTCGATCGGGATGGTCGGGGTGTTGTAAGTTCTGATCTCGGTCGGGACTCCCCGGTTGAAGAGCAATGTGTAGCTGCCGCTCGGATATTCATTCGGACGTGTCGAGTCCTGCCGCTCCCAGTTGAGATCCGTTCCGATCTTCAACTGGTGGTTCCTGGCCACGTAGCTGACCGAGGTTCGAGCTTGCCACCGGTCGGCAATCGTGCCAGGGATCGCCCCCAGCGGCCCGGTCAGGACGTTGTTCGTGATTTCCTGCGAAGCCGGGTTACCAGCGACGGCCACTCCGGGCTGGGGGATGTAATTCGTCTTATAACAGCAGAATCCGAACACCGCGTCGATGAACGTGCGGTTGTTCGGGGCACTTTGGGTCCCCACCTTCCACGTCCTCGTCGGTTGACTTTGAATTCTCGTCGTCGGCGTTGGTGTCGTGGCGCTGAACCCGAAAAATGGCGTGACTTTCTCGGCGTGCACGAACGTGCCGATCACCTTCGTCGCCGGTGATGCCTGCCATTGAAACTTGGAATACTGCTGTTTCAGAATCCTGATCACGGTTCCCGGCGGCGCGTCGGCGCACGTCCAGCAACCTGCGGCATTGGGCCCCTCCACGAAGCCGATCTGCAACTGGTCGATTTCCTGTTTGCTCGCGCCGCCATAAAACCAGAGTGTGTCCTTGAAAATGTAGCCCCCGAGATCCCCATTCACGTCGTAATAGCGAGTTGTCGGATTGGTGATCGAGAAACCCTTCGCAGCGAGGTCGCTCGAGACGTTGTTGCTCTGCCACCTCTTGTTCTCATAATCGCCCTCGATGGATCCGTGAAAGGTGTTACCACCGCTTTTCATGATCATCTGCTGGTGCACACCCCCGAACGCCACATCCGCGTTGTTGCCGGTTGTCTTGAAGGACGCTTCCTCCACCTGGTAGAAATCCAGATAGAGGGCCGTATTCCCCTGGTGGGCCGTGGTCGAATTGATCCCTTCGAATTCCAGCGTCGGCGTCAGCGCCACGCCATAAGTCACAATGCGCTGCCGGTTGGCCAACTGGCTGTCTCCGACGTCGGGGGAGCCCTGCAAACTGACGCCGGCAGCCATCGGGAGCAGGTTCTGGATCCCCAGTCCCAGCGGGACCGATTCAATCCGCTCCCGCTGTATTGACGAGACCCCCGCGACACTGACCGTATCGACCACCGGGCTCTGCCCGCTGACTTCCACTGTCTCAGACACGGTGCTGACCTTCATCGCCGGATCAAGCCTTGCTGTGAAGCCGGCGGTCAGGCTGACACCCTCGAATGCGATCGTTTGAAAGCCCTGAAGTTCGAATACGACGCGGTACATCCCCGGTGCGGGCAGGTCGCGTAGACGGTAACTGCCTTCAGCATCGGTGACGGTCGTCACACTGGGCACCTGCAAAGCCGGACTCGTGGCCGCCACCGTCACACCCGGCAGTACGCCGCCGGTCTCGTCAGTGGCTTTTCCCATGATGTTGCCAAGGGTGCCCGCCTGTGCCCAGGCCATTTCAGTCGCAACACTGAACGGCAGCAGCAGGACAACAGCCATTCCTACCGTCGATGTGCCCTTCTTGAATCGAGCCATGAGACAGCCTCCTGCCTTCAGTGCCTTCCTGTCGGACGTGACAACGGCGCATGTCAGGTGTCGGTTCGGGGTGCGCGTGGACGCCATGGACGCGGGTTATACACCCGGATGCCGGCACGCGACCAGTTTCTTTCCCGCGTCGGGCGGAGTCGCTGCTAGTTCGACTTTGTTAGATCGCCATCAGCATTCAAGCCGGAAGCGTGCTGCGGCAGCGAACGTGGCGAGGCCGGCGCTGAACTAGCGCGCGTTCCGTCTCGATAAATGGTCGTCAGCGTTCGACGCGCGGCTCCGACGATCGAGCGTCCCGAAATCAACAGCGGCCCATGGTGAAAGTCCATGGAATTTCACCACGGGCTGCTAAACTTCCGCCATCAGCCCAAGCCGGCGAAACGGGGCGCGGCAGGACGCCGAGCATGCGCCTCAGGGAGGGCCTTCATGAGCTGTGTACGACATCACCGCGGTCGATCGGTTCAGGCCCGTTCCGCCCGGATCGTGGCCCCCTTCTTTGCGGCCTTCGCGGCCTTTGCGTTCCACCGGTGTCCGTTAGTCGGACACGCGGCCAGGCTGCTCGCAGTCGTGCTCGCGTTGGCGATTGCGACGGCGCCGGTGCGCGCACAGGGTGGCAACGGGCAGATCGAAGGCGTCGTCCGCGACGAGCAGGCGGCGGTGATGCCTGGCGCGACCGTGACGCTCCGGAATCAGGAATCCGGCGTCACACGTGTGGCGACGACCGAGGCAGACGGGCATTACCGATTCCCCGCGCTGTTGCCGGGGACCTACACGGTGCAGGTGGAAATCGCCGGGTTCACGCCGCAGGAGGTGCGGGACCTCACAATCACGATCGGTCTCGCCCTGTCGCAGGACTTCACGCTGAAACTCAGGGCGGTGGCCGAGTCGGTGACGGTCACCGCATCACCGCCCGTCGTCGATACGACCAAGTCCGAGGTGGCGGGGGTGGTCACGCCGATGCAAATCCAGACACTGCCGATCAACTCCCGGCAGTACCTGTCGCTGGCGCTGTTGATGCCGGGAACGAGCCTCGATGCGACGCGGTCGTTCTTCGCGACGGTGAACGTCGGCGGATCGATGACGTTCAACAGCACCGGCAACATCGTCGATGGCATGATCAACAACTGGGACGAGGACGGCGAACCGCGGCAGGATCTGCCGCAGGACGCCGTCCAGGAGTTCAAGGTGAGCAACGTCCAGGCCCCCGCGTCGTTCGGGCTGGCGACCGGCGGCATCGTCGAGGTGGTCACCAGGAGCGGGACGAACGTGGTGCACGGCGACGCCTTCGAGTACTTTCGCGACAAGTCGCTGAACGCGCTCGAACCGTTCCAGACGACGAAGCCGGCTTTCCGGCGGCATCAGTTCGGTGGCGCGGTCGGCGGCCCAATCGTCCGCGACCGGATGCATTTCTTCGGCGCCCTCGAACACACGCGCATCAACGAGTTCTACACCGTCCACACCGGACTGCCGGAATTCTATGCCGCCGTGGAGGGCACCTTCGCTCGGCCGTCGCACCGCTACTTGTACGTCGGCCGCGGCGACTGGCAGATCAGCAATGCGCAGAGCGTGTTCCTCCGCTACGCGCACGAAGACGAGCTGAGCACGTGCGGAGGATGCGGCGGCACCACGGCGTCGAGCGCCGGTTTCGATCAGGAGACGCCAAGGCGCAGTATCGTACTGGGCCATACCTGGATTCGCGGCTCGAATCAGCTGAACGACTTGCGGTTCCAGTACGCGCGCGGCGGGTACTACATCGCGCCCGGGGGGACACCGATCTGGACCGCGGTCGGGGATTTCTCGGCGGCGCGCATCAACCGTCTGAGTCGCGGCTACAACTTCCCGTCGCTCTCGTACGGCAGCAGCTTCGACGAGCTCGGGCCGGAGAGCCGATGGGAGTTCCGCGACACCTACAACCTGACGCGCGCGAGCCACGACATCAAGTTCGGCGGCGAGTACAACGACATGCCGTATCGCGAGGAGAACACGGGCAATATTCTCGGCTCGTACACGTTCGCGCAGGACCAGCGGTTCAATCCGAATGACGCCGCGTCGGTCGCGGCGCTCACGTCGGCCGCAACGTTCAGCGCCAGCGTGCCGCCGATCCACACGTTTCGCCGAACCCAGTACGCCGTCGGATTCGTGCAGGACGACTGGAAGCTGCGGCCGAACGTCACGGTCAACCTCGGCCTCCGCTACGAACGCCTCTACGGCTGCTGCAACGAAGACCTCGACCCCTCAATCTTCCCGATTGCCATCCCCTACATCGACGTGGCGAAGCGCGGCGACCGCGACAATTTCGGACCACGCACCGGACTGGCCTGGGATGTCCAGAGCAACGGCTCGACGGTGGTCCGAGGCGGATACGGCCGCTATTACGGACACACGCGCATTCTCGGTGCCCTCAGCGAGTTCCGGAACTATCAGCAGTTCTCGATCAACATCAGCAATCCCGCGTACCCCGATCCGTATGGCGGGCGCGATCCGCGATCGTTCGCGGTATCGGGACCGGCGAACATCACCGTGCTCGCAAACGATTACCAGCAGCCGGATTCCGATCAGTTCAGCGCCGGCCTGTCGCAGCGGCTCAGGCCGGACCTGGCCGTGCACATCGACGGGGTGTACTCGCACATCACCCATGACCGGAAGATCCTCGACATCAACCCACGCGACGGGGTGACCCGGACGCGGCCCAACCAGACGTTCGGGCGGGTGGATCGGTACCAGTCGAGCGGCGAGGTGAAGTACAAAGCGCTCTATGCCAAGCTCGACAAGCGCTTCGCCCATCGCACCCAGTTCCTCGTCTCTTATACCTTCGCGCAGAGCCGCGACAACGCGCCGCTGGTGCGGTATCTCGATGCGTTCAACCCGGGGCTCGACTTCGGGCCGTCCAACGGCGAGCGCCATCACGCGGTCGTCGCCAGCGGCGCGGTGCTCGTTCCGTGGGACGTGACCATCGGCGCGGTGTGGACGCTTCGCTCGCAGCTGCCATGGAACGCGACGGCTGGCCGCGATTTGAACGGTGACGGCTTCAACACCGATCTGGTGCCCGGTACGACGAGGAACGCCGGCAGCCGCGACTTGAGTCTTGACGCGGTGAATGCGTGGCGCGCGGTCAACGGGCTCACGCCGATCCGGGAGTCCGACATCGACAGCTCGCGCATCAACATCGTCGATCTGCGCGCGAGCAAAAGCCTGCGTCTCGGCGGCCCGCTGCGGCTGGAGCTGGTCGCGCAAATCTTCAACCTGTTCAACACGACCAACCTGCAGGCACAGTATGGCGGCGGACGAGTCGGGAATGCCCTGTCCGCCAGCTTCGGGCGCATCCTGACGGCCAGACCCGGCACGCAGGGCGAGCTCGCGGCGAAAATTTCCTGGTAGGGTCGATTATGAGACAGCAGTCGGTGGGCCGATGTCGGACGATCAGTGCGATGGCAGCCGTCGTGCTGCTCCTCTTCGCTGCGCGCAGCCACGCGGCGCTCCCCGGGCTCGATACGGGCGATCTCACGAAACTTGTCTCGGTCGGCGAAGTGCGGCTTTCTCCGGACGGCCGGCAGATCGTGTACGAGGTCGTCACGAATGACGGCCCGGGCCGGCCATCGTCGCAGCTCTGGACGACGGAGGTCGCGACCGGCACGTCGAGGCCGCTGTTCGCACAACCGCGCGTCGCCAGATCGCCACACTGGTCGCCGGACGGCCGGTGGATTGCCTTCTTCGGGGAAGACGAGGC
Source organism: Acidobacteriota bacterium (assembly GCA_003222455.1). Taxonomy (GTDB): domain Bacteria; phylum Acidobacteriota; class Vicinamibacteria; order Vicinamibacterales; family CAVVIG01; genus QHWF01. The sequence continues at coordinate 2,410 of QHWF01000153.1, read as the reverse complement.
GCATCTGTCGCTGATGATCGTCCATCCAGACGGGACCGCGGCGACGGCGCTGGCGCCGGTGAGCAGCACCAATCATCCGCTCCCCTTGGCGGCAGAGCGCATTTCCTGGTCGCCCGCCGGCACGGAAATCGCGTACGTATCGGCAACATCGGGTCCCGAGGCCGACGCCAACGGCGATCCGATGGTGATTACCCGATATCTGTACAAACCAACCGCGGGTGAAGGGCTGACGCGTTTCAACGACAACCGCAGACTGCACATTTTCGTCGTGAACGTGGCAACCCGAATGACGCGGCAGATCACCACCGGCGATTACTACGAGCACTCGATTGCGTGGGCGCCGCAGGGTGACGAGATCGTCTTCGTCTCCAACCGCAGTCCGGATCCTGATCGCGTGTTCAACTACGACGTGTTCGCCGTCAACGCGAAGAGCGGTGCGATCCGGCGGGTGACCGACACCAGGAACGCGGAGTACCGCCCGGTGTGGGCGCCCGACGGTCGATCGCTCGCCTATCTGGGGACCACCCGGCCGCTGACCTCGTCGGAAACCACGATGGAGGACACGCATGTCTGGGTGATGGATGCGGCTGGCGGGAACCGCCGGGATGTGGGCGCCGCCCTCGATGCGCGGCAAGGGGCGCCCGAGTGGAGCGCAGATGGCCGCTCGATTTACTTCACGGCGCAGGAGCGCGGGAACGTCCGTCTCTACCGCGTGGCAGTCAGCGGCGGCACACCGGAGCGCGTCGCGCGCGGCGCCAGCGAGCGTGGCGAGATCGGGAGCTGGACCGTGCGCGGGACCACGCTGGCGTTCGCGATGTCGACCGAGTCGCGTCCGTCGGAGCTCTATCTGCAGCAGCCTGGCGCCGAGGTGAAACGCGTCACGTCGCTCAACGATTCCCTGCTTCGCGATCGGACCATCGCTCCGGTCGAAGCGTTCACGGTGCAGAGTTTCGACGGCACGCCGATCGAGGCCTTTCTGACGCTGCCCGTGGGCTTGAATGCGCGCTCGCGCTATCCGCTGATCGCGTTGATCCACGGCGGCCCGCACGGACAGCAAGGCCCATCGTTCAATGCGCACGCGCAGATCTACGCCACCCACGGCTTGGCGACGCTGATGGTCAACTATCGCGGGTCAACGGGGTACGGACAGAAGCTTGCGGATGCAATTTTCGGCGATCAGGACGGCGGAGAAGCGAAGGATGTGCTGGCCGGCGTCGACGCCGCCCTCGCCAGGTATGCGTGGATCGACGGGGCACGGCTCGGCATCGAGGGTACGAGTTACGGCGGCCAGTTGACTGACTGGCTGATCACGCAGACCGACCGGTTCAAGGCCGCCATTCCGACCGCCGGGATTTCGAACCTCGTGTCGTTCAACTACATGGCCTACTACCACGACTATCTCGCGGTCGAGTTCGGCACGTTCCCGACCGAACACGACCTGATGGACGAGCTCTGGAAGCGATCGGCGATCCGCTATGCGGCGCGCGTGAAGACACCCACGATGTTCTGCCACGGCGAAAACGACAACGACGTGCCGATCGCCGAGGCCGAGCAGTTCTATATTGCGCTCAAGGATGTCGGCGTCGAGACCGTGATGATCCGCTATCCGCGCGAGGGGCACGGGATTCGCGAAACGCGGCACGTCCAGGACTGGATCGATCGCAGCCTGCAATGGTACGGCGCCCACCTCATGGGGCGTGCGTCACGCTGAGTGAGACGGGCCGCGGCAACGCGGTCAGGACGCGCCAGTCCCTGGAAAAAACTCCTCGAGAGTCTGACGGTACCAAGGAGCTGATTCGATGATGGCTGCCATGCGTGTCCTGGTCGTCGCCGTTCTTGCTGTGACGGCGCATGTCTTTGTGCCCGCATCTGCCGCGGACCTCCCAGGGTTCGCGTTGTGGAAGTCTGACGAACTGAAGCAACGTGACGCGGCGCTGTCCGGGAAAGTGGGCGACGATCATTCCGCACGCGAAACGCTGGCTGACTACAAGAGTCACCGCTTCCGGTTGCTTTATCGGGACGCCGACGGCTTTCCTGAGCAGCATGACAACATCGTCGACGTCGTCATCGTGCAGAGTGGAGCGGGCACGCTCCTTCTGGGAGGCAAAATGGTGAATCGCAGGGGCGGAACCAACGGCGAGTACATGGGCACGAGCATTGAGGGCGGAGAACGGCATCCGCTCGGGCCCGGCGACATCGTCCACATACCCGCCACGGTCCCCCACAGTTTCCTCGTGCCCAAGGGCGGACACATTACGTACGTGCTCGTGAAGTTCCCGCCACAGTAGGAACGTGAGATTTACCGCGGCTTCCTGCTCTTGTCGTACTCCTCTCGCAACGCTGGTGACAGCGGGTATATGTCACGGAACCGGTATTTCTTCTGCAGGAGGAGCTCACGCTCGTAGGCTTC
>QHWF01000889.1 GCA_003222455.1 Acidobacteriota bacterium | reverse complement strand
TCGAGATCGATGTGGCCATCGAGCCCTTCACGCACGTGACGCGTCGACAGACCTCGCCACACCACGTCGGCAAAGTGCGGCGAAACGTGATTCAGCGCCTGCGCCCGAATCAACGGCTCGTGCGCCGTCGTCAACAGCGACAGGCACGAGCCAAGGCTGGTGCCGAGAATGCCGATGCGATCGTAGCCCTGCCGGGCGAGCCAGGCCACCGCGCGGCGCGCGTCGAGCACCGCCTGCCGGCAGACCTGAAGCGTCCGGACGATGTTGGGACTCACGATGTAGTCGGCGCGACGGAGCTCGGACGGCATCCGATCGTGGTGATACGGCAGGCTCAGGCGAAGGGCACTCATTCCGTTCCACGACATGAGACGGCAGAGGCCCACATGGCCGCCGCTGTCCGAATTCCATTGAGGCAGGACAAGCACCGCGGCCTTGCCCTGCCGCGGTCGCCCGCGCGGCGTTGACCGGGCGGGAAAATACCGGCAATAGACCGTATTGTTTTCAGCGTGCGGCGTGACGAACGCGCTCGGGAACGTGAGGATCGCGTCGTCCGCACCCGGACGAAGCGTGTAATCGGTCGTTGGCGCGGGCGTGAAGAAACCGTCGGAGTCGGCCATCACCTGCGCCACCCAGTTGCCGACTGTTGCGGCGGCGTCGGCATCAGGCGGGTGGCCGTTGCGCGGAATCCAGTCGAGTCCCCAGTCGAACGGGCGCACGACACGGTCTGTCGACCGCGAGGCCAGCCTCCGCTCCCATGCGTGAAACAACGGCTGAAGAAACATCTTCCGTCATCATGTTATACTCCGTAATTCATGCAGGGAGTCTCGGACACACGAAAGCGCACCGGTCGAAAGCGGGCCCGACGTGTCGGACTCTGTGTGCTCGAGGTTTGAAATCCCGTAAGTCCAATCGAGTGTTCACACAGCCGACACGGTTCCTGCCGCGTCGGCTTTTTTGTTTTCGGAGCGATCCATGTCAGCCACCGAAGTTGGAATTCTCGGCGCCACCGGGATGGTCGGTCAGCAGTTCATTGCGCTGCTCGCGAAGCATCCCTGGTTCAAAGTCACCTGGCTCGGCGCCAGTCAACGCTCCGAGGGAAAGCGCTACTGCGAAGCGAGTGCCTGGCGGCTGCCGTCGCCGCCGCCCGACGATGTGGCGCGACTGATCGTGGAGGCCGCCACGCCCGGCCGGGCGCCGCAGCTCGTGTTCTCCGGTCTGGACTCGTCGGTGGCCGGCGAAATCGAGGCGGCGTTCGCTGAGGCGGGGCATACCGTGGTCAGCAATTCGCGCAACTATCGGATGGAACCCGACGTCCCGCTGCTCATTCCTGAAGTGAACGCCGATCATCTGGCGCTGCTCGGACAACAAACCCGCGCGCGCGGCTGGAAGGGACGCATCGTGACGAATCCGAACTGCGCCGTCGTCGTCCATGCGATGGCGCTCGCGCCGCTGCGGCCGTTCGGGTTGAAGAGCACGACCATCACCACCCTGCAGGCGATCTCGGGAGCGGGGTATCCCGGCGTGGCCTCGTGGGACATTCTCGGCAACGTGATTCCGTACATCGGCGGTGGCGAGGAGGAGAAGGTCGAAACCGAAACCAGGAAGATTCTCGGCTGCCTGTCCAATGGTCGGGTCGATCCGCACCCGATCGTGATCAGCGCGCAGACCACGCGCGTCGGCGTGCAGAACGGCCACACCGGCTCC
>QHWF01000152.1 GCA_003222455.1 Acidobacteriota bacterium | reverse complement strand
TGTCTGCGACGGCGGGCGACGCGGCCGCCCGGATAAGTAAGCGCACGCCTTACCAAGTAAATCAAGCAGAAAACTACCGGCCGGGGCGCCTGTCGATCGGATCAGTGGACTTCCGGCCGGCAAGGCGCACGACGTCGCGCCTGTCGCGTTGGTCAGAGTGGCGCCGGACGTGAGGTTGTCCACGGCAATATCGAATGGCGCGCTGATGGCGTGTGAGGAGGTGTGCCTCGCCAATATCGCGTCCGGGCAACAATCATTGACGTTGGCGTCGCCACTGGGCACTCTACGGGCGATGCGAGACGTCTTCCGGACGGGTGCTGCGGTCCGATCAGCCCGGGCGACGCGCAGAGACCTCCTGCTCGAGACTCTTGCCCTGCGCCACCAACTCGGCGTCCTCGCTCGTTCGAATCGGCGCTTTCGCCCATCTGACCGTCTGCTTTGGCTGTTTTTGCGATGGTTGTGGCCCAGGTGGAGGGAAGCGCTGGTGCTGGTCCAGCCAGCCACTGTCGATCGTTGGCATCGCGAAGGATTACGTCGATGCTGGCGCCGTCGCTCGCGGCGTCCTGGAAGACCATGTATCGATTCACCATGTCGAGATCTGATTCGGCGCTTGACCGCGGAGAATTGTCTCTGGGGCGCTCCGCGGATCCACGGCGAATTACTGAAGCTCGGAATCGTCATTTCGGAACGCACGGTCTCGCGTTATCTGCGCGGCCGCCCGACACCACGGTCACAAACCTGGCGTACATTCTTCGCGAACCACCTCGGTAACTTGAGGTTCATCTCGCCGGTGATGTTCGCGGATGCGCGTGGTGACGATGTCGTCGTCGACGCCTCCGACTTGTTGTCCCGCCCAGTTCCATCGTCGATCGATGGGTCGTGCGCCTCCATTCACTGGGCGAGTGTCGATTGGCGTCGATCGCTCCAATACGCGTCTCTTGGCGTGCGCCTCGCCCAAGATCACCTTCAGAACCGTCCAGGTGCGCGCAAGAGCACCGGCCGGGACCCGCCGCGGCATCTACGGTTGCAATTGGCCTCACGGCGTCCGGGCAGGGTTTCTTTCGTCCGTGCCTGCAGTGCCTCGGCGACCGACGGCAGTGTGAGACCATTCGGCCGCGCGATTTCGCCATGGCAGTTTCTGATTCTCCTTTGCTGTGCAATCGAGTCGTCAACGTCGTCGGAAGGCCGAATATTTCGTTCGGCCCGCGACGTGTGTGCGTGCGTGGTGATTCGCACGGCCGTCGGAATATTGGCGACGCACACTACGATGACGCCCCTGCGCATCGGCAGCGCGTCGTCTTCTCCCGAGCGGTCGAATCCGGGTCGGTATCTCCGTCATCTGTGGAGGTGATCATGCACCCTCGTTCTTGCCTCAGCGCTGTTCTCCAACTCATCTTGTTCGCAGCGTTCGCGTCCGCTCAGGGCACCGGCGATATCGTCGGCCGTGTGATCGACCCGAGCGGCGGCGTTCTGCCCGCGGTCACGGTGACCGCCCAGAACGACGCGACAAGGATCACTCGCACGACGATTACCAGCGAGACGGGCGACTACACGTTCACGCTGCTGCCGATCGGCAGTTACACGGTGAAGATCGAGCTGCAGGGCTTTCAATCCGTGAACGCTCATGTCGATCTGGCAACAGGCGATCGCGCGCGCGTGGACGCCAAAATGCAGATCGGCGCCGTCGCTGAGAACCTCACGGTGACCGGCGAAGCGCCGCTGCTGCAGACGGATACGTCGACCGTCGGCGCGCTCATCAACGAGAAGACGGTGCAGGACGCGCCGATTCCGGGGCGCAACATCATCCGCATGGTGCAGCTCATCCCCGGCGCGAGCGAGGGCGCGTTGAGTTCGCTGGCGAACGGCACGCGTCCCGACGAACGGCGGCAGACCTCCTCGGTGTCGATCAACGGCGTGAACGACGTGCTCAACAACCAGCTCGTCGACGGCATGGACAACAACGAGAGGACGATCGGCACCGTCGGCATCAAGCCCTCCATTGACGCGATTGCCGAGGTGAAGGTCCAAACGAACATGTACACGGCCGAGACGGGGCGGACGCTTGGCGGCGTGATCAACATCATCACCAAGTCCGGCAGCAATCAGTACCACGGGTCGATGTTCGAGTTCGCGCGCAACGATCGCTTCGATTCGCGGCTGTTTTTCGCGACCACCAAACCGATCATGCGTCAGCAGCAGTACGGCGGCAGCCTCGGCGGTCCGATCAAGTCGAACAAGACCTTTTTCTTCGTGGATTACGAGGGCTACCGTCAGACGCAGGGCGTGCCGGTGGTGATCACGGTGCCGACGCTGAAGATGCGCAATGGCGACTTCTCCGAGCTGTCGACGATCATTTACGACCCGACGCCGCCGCCACGGACGCCCTTTCCCGGCAACATCATTCCGGCGGACCGGATCAATCCGATCGCGAAGACGTACATGCAGATGTACCCGCTGCCCACCGCTCCCGGCCTCGCCAACAACTACTCGTTCACGGGGTTGAGAACGCAGAACAATCACGCGACGGATATTCGCGTCGACCATCGCTTCAATGAACAGAACTCCATCTTCGCGCGCTATTCGTTCAACAAGACCGATACACTGACCCCCAGCCTCTGTCCCCCCGTCACGATCGGCGGCCACACGATCGATCCGACCTGCATCGTCGGCGGCGCGGCAACGGGTGCGTACTCGGGTCCGAACTACACGACCGCGCACAACGTCGTCGGCAGCTGGGTGCACGTGTTCAGCTCGACGCTGATCGGCGAGTTCAAAGGCAACTTCAGCAAGCCCGACATCCTGTCGCTTGGTCCGAACTACAAATCGAACCTCGGTGACTTCCTTGGGATCAAAAACGCCTATGACGGAACGCCGCTGACGAGCGGTGTCCCGCTGATGGAAATGCGGCCAACGACGATCGCGGCCGTCGGTGAGACGCAGTGGGTGCCGCTGCAGATCTACAACCGCACGTCGCAGGTGGCGGGTTCGATCACGAAGGCGCGCGGTTCGCACAATCTGAAGATGGGCGCGGCGCTCATCATTCGTCACTTCGGCGTGCTTCAGTCGAACACCGCGCAGGGGATGTTCGGGTTCGATTCGACCGTGACCAACAGCGGGACTGGATCGGGCGGCGGTCACGCGGTGGCCTCGTTCCTGCTCGGCTATCCGACCGACGTGCGCCGGCTGTACAACCCGTTCGCGCCCATGTACCACTCGAACGAGCCGAGTGTGTACTTTCAGGACGACTGGCACACGACCTCGTGGCTCACGCTCAACCTCGGCCTGCGGTATGACGTCTTCGGTCCTCTCAGCGAAGCGGAGAATCGATTGTCGAACTGGGACCCAGCCACCAAGACCCTGCTCGTCGCGGGCAAGAATGGCGTGAGCAAGACGGCCGGCGTGCACACCGACTTTACCGACGTGGGGCCGCGTGCGGGATTCTCTGCGAGCCTGCCCCGAAAGATGGTCTTGCGCGGCGGATGGGGCATTGCGTACTACCCGAACAACAAGAACGCCGGCGCGTTCATGAAGAACCCGCCGTTCATCGCGAACTATGGCCCGGTTACGAGCGCCGCGGCCTCGAACGGCGTGCCCAACATGTTCCTGAGCGACGGATTGCCGCCGGTCGAGTACAGCAGTGCGCTCAACCCGATCGGCAACGTGATCGGCACGGACCTAGACTACAAATCGGATCGAGCGCATCAGTTCAATGTGATGATCGAAAAGGAATTCGCCGGCAACGTCGTCACGGCCGGCTACATCGGGGCGCGAGGGGATCGCCTGCAGCAGGGCGTGAACTTCAATCTCGCGCCGGCAGGTCCCGGCGCCATCGATCCCCGGCGTCCCTACGCGTCGCTCTATCCGCGCATGGCCAATGCGACTGTGCTGATGAACGTCGCCAGCTCGACGTACAACGCCGCGCAGTTCGTGTTCAACCGCCGCTACAAGGACGGCCTGACCCTAACGACCCATTACACGTGGTCGCATGCGCAGGAGACGCGCCGCACGCCGTGGGATTTCAGCATCAACGAGACCGGCGACACGCCCAACTTCGACGTGAGGCACCACTGGGTGCTGACGTCCAACTACGAGCTGCCGTGGGGGAAGGGGCTGACCGGCATGGCCCACGGGTTCTTGTCGAACTGGCAACTGAACACGGCCGCCTTCTGGCAGTCGGGCGTGGCGTTCACCGTCGTGAACGCTGCGTCGCGCACCAACACCGGCGGGACCGATCGGCCCAACGTCACGGGCGATCCGATGCTGCCGAAGAGCCAGCGCACGGTTCAGCACTGGTTCAACACCGATGCATTCTCAGCCGCGCCGCAGTTCACGGCGGGGAACGTGGGCTACGCGCTGATGCACGGGCCGGAGCAACGTCGGCTCGACCTGTCGATCTTCAAGGACCTGAGCCTGAGCGGCAGCCGCAAGCTCCAGCTGCGGGTCGAGTGCTACAACGTGACCAACACCGCGAACTTCTACCTGCCTGATGCCAATTTCGGCAGCTCGGGGTTCGGCAGTATCTCAAGCACGGGGAATTCGATTCCGCGGCAGATGCAGTTCGGGATCAAATATTTGTTCTAGCTCGCCTGTTGTGGCGGGTCCAAAAGGACCCGCTCGGTGTCGTGGGCGGGTCCAAAAGGACCGGTCCTACGTCCATTGCTTTCGGCGGCCGGGTGACCCTCGCCAAAACTGGATCGAGGCCAGCTCTTGGTTGAAGCGTCGTCAAAGCGACCCAGTAGCCGGTCGACGTCGCCGACGTCGGGCTCTGCTGTGCCTTCGACTATCCATCGTGTCGCAGGCGGGTCGACGCGTCTGCGCCCCTCGGATCCTCGTCGGTTTACGTGCCACGAATAGCCGCTGATGTGGGACCTCCGTGGCTGACGAGAAGGTCGTCGGATTGCCTGGTTCTTGGAGCTCACATCTCAAAAGCTGTGACGGCACTGCGACGTGAGGAATGCCATCAGGCTGCGCGTCGCTCGTACCGATGGTGGAGTCCACCGACTTCGGAGAACGCCACCACGTGTCCTTCCGTCCGCGCCTGAATACGCCGGGGCGTGGGCGCGTCCTTCTCGAGGGAGAGATGCGTTCGCGCCCCGTGATAATAGGCGGCGTAATGGGTCAAAAGACGCCGCAAATGCCGCTCGCCGAGCACGATCACATGGTCGAGGCATTCGCGCCGGATTGAACCGATCAGGCGTTCGGCGTACGGATTTTGCCATGGACTGAACGGACGTGAGATGACCTCGCCGATGCCCATGCCGGAGACTCGACGCCGGAACAGGTTACCGTAGATGGCGTCGCGATCCCGCAACAGCCATCGAGGCGCCGTGTCGTCCGGAAAGGCGTTAACGATTTGTTGCGCCGCCCACGCGGCCGTGGGATGTTCCGTGACGTTGACGTGGATCATTCGCCGCCGCTGGTGCGTGAGCACGACCAAGACGAATAGCACCCGGCCCGTCAGCGTTGGCACGGTGAAGAAGTCCATCGAGGCCAGCGTGGCGACATGGTGGGTCAGAAAGGTCCGCCACGTCTGTGACGGGGGACGACGCGGTCGCCGGAGGAGCCGTGACACGGTCCGCTCCGAGACCGCGATGCCCAGCTTGCACAATTCGCCGTGAATTCGAGGCGCTCCCCACAGCGGATTCGCCGCGGCCATCTTTCCGACGAGCGTTCGAACCGTCGCATCCGTACTGGGCCGCCCCCGACAGGAGCGCCACGTCCACTGCCGGCGGAGCCACTGGCGGTGCCACCGCATCACGGTGTCGGGTTGCACGACGATCAAGGCGGTGCGCCACTCCCGCCATCCTTTGGCAAGGACAATCCAAAAGAGCCGGTCCCTCGTACGGAGCCGTGGGCGCTTGACCGTGCGCGTCAGCGCGGCTATCTGCTGACGAAGCACGAGATTTTCCAGCGCAACTGCCTCATGTCCGCGGCAGATCATTCCGATCGATCGGAGGAGCACCATCAGCCCGGTTAGCATGCGTGATCCTGTCGTCCCTCCGCCCACAAAATCAACCAGCGAGACCGGCGACCAGGTTTTGGCGATGGTCAAGCAGCTCGCGTCGTCCGGGCTGATCCGAACGCAGAACCGGTCCTGAAGACGTCTTGCATCGCCCGTAGCGTGCCGAGCGGCGACGCCAACGTCATTGATTATTGCCAGGACGCGGTTTTGGCGAGGCACAGGCCTTCCTCTTACCACGCGACTGGAATTAAAGTGCTACTTGTGACACAATTGACAGATGCGAACCGCCGGTGTCCGAGAAGCCCGGCAGAACCTCACTGATCTGCTCGACGACGTGAAGAAGGGACGTGAGATCGTGATAACGGATCGCGGGCGACCGGTCGCGCGGCTGGCGCCGGTCGAACGGCGTCGTCCGTTCCCCGATCTCTCGCGAGTGCGCCGCGCATTCCGCGGCGCTGATCCCGCACTGTCCCAGGCCGTGCTCGAAGAACGAGAAGACCGGTTGTGAGCGCGCCAGATCTCAAGCGCTGGGCCGAGCCCGCGTACGTGGACGCGAGCGCTCTCGTGAAGCTATTCGTTCCCGAACCCGAGAGCGACGATTTGAACCAGGCGCTCGCCGGCCTGACGGACGTGATCGTCTCCGATCTGGCGTTGACGGAAATGGCTTCCGCGCTCGGGCGCCGCACGCGCGAACAGCGCCTTACACGCGCAGCAGCGCAGCGCCTCCATCGCGAAGCGTCGAAGCTGCACGCGGCATCGCACCGTGCCGAATTGACACCGCCGATTCATCGGCGTGCCGAACAGCTGATGTTGACGCTCGCGATGCCCCTGCGCGCTCTCGATGCGCTCCACTTGGCCACCGCACTCGATGCGAAAGCCGCGACCGTCGTCACGTTCGATCCGCGCTTGCGGGATGGGGCCAGCTCGCAAGGACTATTCGTGGCGCCGAACTCGTAGCGTCGTCGTGTCGCGCGAGAGCGCGCCCGTCAAAGACGTCTGGACAATCTCTGGACAATTCTTTGCCGAACAGCACGCAATACCAGGTTCTCACCCGAGCTACCGGCACGAAGAACCCGCGAGTCCAAACACCTGCGTTACGCTGTTAACCGGAGGGTTGCTGGTTCGAATCCAGCCTGAGGAGCCAATCTTTTCAACAACTTACCGTTGCGACTCGAAGTCGAAAATCTGGACAATTTTATGTGGGCGAGTCGATTTCTCATGCGATTTGCGTTTCGTGACTCTCAGAAACGCTAGCAATTTCGGCGACCGCGCCGCGCGACCGCGCCTGAGCATCCAGGCCGCGACCGGGGGGTACTTTTCTTCGCAAGTACGTGAACGCGAATCGGTTGAGGGATCTGAGCCCTTCGTTCTGTTTTCGCGTTCGATCAATTCTCAGACGGAATCAGAGCTGGCTCGTGACTCGCTATCGCACCGATCGCGTTATGGCGAAGCACACCGTTGCCAGATGTGCCCCTGACCGTCGAAGTCGCCGAAGACGCCGCGTTCGCCCGAGTCGTCGCCGTACGCACACGAGGGCGCGGGCATCGGCCGACCACACGTGTCGCGTTCTCGTCGGCGGTCTGCGCCCGGCGCGGAGCTACTGGTACCGCTTCTGGATGGCCGACGGATCCGGGAGCCGCATCGGGCGCACTCGCACCGCACCGGCGCCGGACGCCGAGGCGCCCGGTCAATTTCGCGTTCGTGAGCTGTCAGGACATCTGCGAAGGCTCGCAGCATGCGTATCGTCGCATGATCGCCGAGGACGAACGCGCGTCCGCCGGCTGCGACCTCGACTTCGTGCTACATCTGGGCGATTTCGTCTACGAAGTCGTGACCTATCCGGAAGACGCACCCGGCGGGCGCCGCTCCGATCGGCGGCTGCACGATCTGGTCCGCTACGCCGACGGAGAAGCGGTGGCGGGTTTTCACGTGCCGACGACGCTTGCCGACTATCGCGCGCTGTACCGCGCGTACCTGCATGACCCCGACATCCAGGATGCTCGGGCTCGGTGGCCGTTTCGTCGTCATGTGGGACAACCACGAGTTTTCCTGGATGGGGTGGCAGTCGTTCCAGCGTTTCAACGGCGTGGCCCGGCCCGCCCAGACGCGAAAGGTGATGGCCAACCAGGCGTGGTTCGAATATCAGCCGGCCCGGGTCCGCGCACACGCGAACCAGTCGCTGGAGCAGTTCGCGGCGCCGCCAGTACGGGAGACGCCCGTCGAGCGATTCGATCCAAACGGCCTCGACGCCGAGCCGAACAACCTGGCGGCGATCGACAGCCTGCGCGCGTATCGCACGCTTCGTTGGGGCCGCCTAGTCGATCTCATCATCACCGATCAGTACAGCCATCGATCCGAAGAGCCGACCAGCCAGATCGAAGCGCGGGCGCTGGCCATGCCTTCGTTCCCGGATTTGCTGTCCGAAGAAGTGATGCGCACGCTCGACGCCGGGAGAACTGCCCTCGACGGACATCCTCCGGACGTGCTGCCGTCGGGCGGTACGCCGGTGGCCAACTTCCGCAAGGACGCGCCGGTCCAGACCCTGCTGGGCGTCGAACAGAAAGCGTGGTTCCTGGATCAGCTGCGCCGCTCGCGGGCGACGTGGAAAGTGTGGGGCAACTCGCTGGGCACGCTGGATTCGCGCGTCGATCCGCAGAACCTTCCGACCGGTTTGAGCGCAGCGTGGCCGGGGCAGGGCTATGCATGTTTCGGCGGCGGCGGCGACTATGCGACGGCGTATGCGGAGCGTGGCGAAATCTACGACGTCGTGCGCGCGGAGGGGATCACAGGATTCGTCACCGTATCAGGCGATCGGCACGCGTTCTGGGCGGGCCTGTCGGCGAAGTCGCTGCCGCCTCTGCCGTTCGATCCGGTGGGTGTCGCGTTCATCACCGGCTCGGTTTCGGCACCCGGCATCGTCGAGGCCTACGAGCATCGCTTTCCCAAGGACCACCCGCTGCGCGCGCTATACGTCGCGGATGTGGCCGGGCAGCAGAAAGCGGCGGTGAACCTGCTGCTGCATCATGGCGTTCGTACCTGCCTCGAATATCAGCGCACCGGCGACGCGGCTGCCGCGCGACGGCTGTCGAACCCTGATCTCGCGCCGCATCTGGCCTTCCTGGACATGGGCGGCCACGGCTACGCCGTCCTCAGGTTGAGCGCGGATAGGGTGGAGTGCGAGTTCGTGTGCATTCCCCGGCCGAGCGAGCCGACTTCTGAGCGGGACGGCGGACCAATCCGGTACCGCGTCGTGCACCGGGCGGCGCGGTGGCCGTCCGGCGGGCGTCCGCGTCTCGAACAACTGGTCGTCGAAGGCGATCCGGACCTCGCGTTGTGAGCGCCGGCCGTTCTCAGCGGCTGATCCCTCGCTGGGCCGTCATCAGCTGTTGCCTCAGGGCGAGGTTCTCCAGAGCCACTTCGTGATGTCCGCGGAAGGCTAACGCCAAGGCGCGGCCAACGAGGATCAGCAGGGCGATCAGGGCATGATCGTCGCCGGCGCGCGCTGGGAGATCAACCCGGACGAGTTTTGGCGAACGTCAGGCTATAGTGTCGCGTATCAGAGGATGTTGATTACGAGCTGGCTTATCGGATGCAGGCCTGCGCGCCTGATGCCGTGGACACGGCCAACGAATCGGAAGCAACGAGAAAGCTGTACGGTCTCGACAATGCCATCACGGAACCGTTCGGGCGGCAGTTGCCTGATGGCGCGCCGCTTGGTGGAGCGCGGCGTCCGATTCGTGCAGCTCTTTCAGAGCGGCGCGGGCAACGCCAACGTCGATTAGTGGGACGCACACGCCGACGTCAAATCGAATCACTCACAGCACGCCGCCGAAGCTGCTCGATTCAACTCTGGTCATCTGGCACGGCGAGTTCGGCCGCATGCCGATCTCTCAGCGCGGCGTCGGGCGCGACCATAACCCGGGCACGACGTCGATCTGGATGGCGGGCGCCGCCCGCATCAAAGGCGGACAGGTGATCGGCTCGAGCGATGAGTGGGGCTACAAGGCACAGGAACAGCCGATTTCATATCACGACCTGCATGCGACGATCCTGCACTTGCTGGGTATGGACCATACGAAGCTCACCTATCGATACAACGGGCGCGACATGCGGTTCACAGACGTCTATGGCGCATTGATTCCGCAAATTGCGAATATGTGAAAGGAGAACCTCCGTGAAAGAGTTGAAGCGGGTCCTCTAGCATCTGCCGCGCTCGTCGCCGCGGCCGCCGTTGGTGTCGGGGCGCAGCAGCCGGCGCGCGGCGCTCCGCCGCCGCAACCTTTGACAATGAGCAAATATCTCAGCCACGACACGGTCGCCGGCTGTTCGAAAGCCGGGACATTCGTCAACACGCCGGAGTACATCGTTCAGTGCAGCAACCGCACCGGCCCGGGCGTGGTCGAAATCCACCCGAAAGAAACCGATGTGATCTACGTGATCGATGGGACCGCCACGTTCGTCACCGGCGGCAAGGCGCTGAATGTGACGGCCACCAATCCGCTGCAGCCTCGCGGCACTGATATCCAGGGCGGAGAGGTTCATCGCCTCACCAAGGGCGATGTGATCGTAGTTCCTGCGGGGCAGGCCCATTGGTTCAAGGAAGTGCCCAGTGCGGTCAGCTATTACGTGGTAAAGGTGCTCAAACAATAAGAGTTGAACGCGAGGTTTCTCGAGGAGAGTCACCATGCGCGGGACCATCTCGCCGCCGGCCAGAGCGCTGTTCACATTGTCGATACTGGTCGCTTCAGTCTTGCCCGCAATGGCGCAAGGTGTCGGCGCGATCGGAGGCACGGTGACCGATTCTTCCGGAGCGGTGCTGCCGGGCGCGATCGTGACGCTCACGAGCTCGCAAGGAACGGTCGGAGGCAACCAGGAAACGGTGAGCGACACGCGAGGCGCCTATCAGTTTCTTCGTCTCGTGCCGGGCACCTACGCGGTGAAGGCGGCGATCCAGGGTTTTCGCACCGTCGAACAGCGGAACATCGTCGTGAACGCCGACGCGACCGCACGCGCCGACCTCCAATTACCGATCGGCCAGTTGGAGGAGTCGGTCCTCGTCTCGGGCGAATCGCCGCTGCTCGACACGACCTCGGCGTTGAAACAGACGGTGCTGAGCCAGGAAGTCTTGCAAAACTTACCGAATCGCATCGATGTGTGGTCCATCACCCGCGTCATTCCGAGCGTGTTGGCGAACAAGGTCGACGTCGGCGGCTCGGAGTCGTTTCAGCAGTCGGGCATCACCGTGCACGGCACCAGCAACGAGAACGGCTACTACATCGACGGGATGAACGTCTCGAGCACTCAGAGCAGCGGCAGCATCGCGACGTTCTATCTCGACCCGTACGCCTTCGAGGAAGCCAACTTCCGGTCCGGCAACGGCCCGGCCGAAGCATCCACCGGCGGTCTGGTCTTCAACATGATCTCCCGCACCGGCACCAATCGGCTGCATGGCGGCACGATGTTCAACGGCACCAACAACCATCTGGCGTTCGACAACGTATCGGGGACGTTGAGAACCCAGTTGTTGCGCAACGTTCCGGCGTCGGTCCTGGAGAAACGGCCCGATCTGAAGCCGACAGCCGACATTCGCTACCTCTTTGACTATGGCGGCTGGCTTGCCGGGCCGGTGAAGCAGGACAAGCTATGGTTCTCGACCTCCTTCCATCATCAGCAAATCCTGCAGTACCTCGTGGGCAGCTACAATCCCGACGGCTCATCGGTGCCGGACGACAATATGCTGTGGAACTTCTCCGGCAAATTGTCGTGGCAGATGAGCCCGAAGAGCCAGCTGTCGTGGTTCTACATTCTCCAATACAAGAAGAACGGCCATCGCGCCAGCACGACGATGTTCGTCGAGACCGGTGCGACGACGGCGAACACGAAGTACCCGCAATTGCATCAGGTGAAGTGGACGTCGACGCGCTCGTCGAGGATGGTGCTCGACGTTTCGGGGAGTCTGAATCGGGTCGACGATTACCAGCCGTGGCCGAAAGAAGGCAAGGAAGGGATGATTGCGGGGTTTGATCAGGTCACCAACACGCTGTTGCGGATCTTGCCCACCTACCGCGATTTGCCGAACACTCGCGTAGTCCTGCAGGGCAGCGCGAACTATTTCATGGCCACGCACGACATCAAGGCCGGATATCAGTTCGATTACGCCTGGAACGAAGTGCTCTACTTCTCCTCGTCCGGAATGCGGGCGGTCTATCGTAATGGTGTCCCCGATTCCGTCAACACGTACAACACGCCCGCAAGGTCCATCCCCGAGAATATTCAGCAAGGTCTGTACATCCAAGATAAATGGCGGCCGTCGCGGAAGCTGACCATGAACCTGGGCGTGCGGCTGGACACCAATTACGGCTGGATGCGCGCGCTGTGTCAGGAGAAGACCCCATTTGTCGACGCGCGCTGTTTCGACAAGATGTCGGGGATCCCGAACTGGAAGGTCGTGAGCCCGCGCTTTTCAGCGGTCTACGATGTGGCTGGTGACGGCCGCACCGCGCTGAAGGTCTCGGCCAATCGCTACATCATTCCCGTTGGGAGCGCCGTGCTCGATCGGATCAACCCTATCTTCCTGGCGAATGATACGCGTCCCTGGACGCGTTGCGGGCCGGGCCAGACGAGCGGCTGTGATCTCAACGGCGATCTGCTCCCGCAGATCAACGAATTGGGTCCTTCCTCCGGGTTCAGTTTCGGGTTCTTCGACCGGTACGAAAAGGGATACACGTGGCCGTCGGCCCGCGAGTACTCGCTCGAGTTCCAGCGTCAGCTTCCGGGAAATATGGTGGTGACGGCGGGCTATACCCGTCGCGACAAGCGGGGAGACTTCGGATTCCGGAACATGCTGGTGCCCACTTCCGTGTATATCCCTCTGACCGTCACCGAAGTCAACAGCGGCAAGACGGTGACCGTCTACAATCGGCCGGCGTCTCTCCGCGGAGTTCAGGACAACCTCTGGACAAACGCCACAGAGCTCGACAGCAACTACCATGGCACCGACATCACGCTCGACAAGCGGATGAACCGGGGCTGGATGATGACGGGCGGGATCAGCATCGGCAAGAACACCGGCTATAACGGGATCGGCGGAGCCTGCGCTACCTCGAACGGGTGCAATACCGACCTGAACAACCCGAACGCCAACGAGTTCACCCGCGGGATCTACGGCAACGACACACCGTTCTCCCTGCGGCTGTCGGGCATCTACGATCTGCCCCTGGGAATCTCGATAAGCGGCACCCTGCAGCACCAGAGAGGATTTCCCGAGGCCACGCTGGTTTCGGTAGGGAACAACACGGTCGCGCTGACACAGGGCACGACGACGATCATGGTGGAGCCACGAGGGACCACACGCCTGCCAAATCTCAATGAGCTGGATATGAGCTTCCGGAAGATTTTCAGGTCCGGGTCCAGGACGACCTTCCAGCCGCGCCTTGACGTCTACAACCTGTTGAATTCGGCGACGGTGATCGCGCGCGTGACAACGTTGGGATCGAGCTACGGCGCCGTCAACGGCATTCAGCGCGGCCGCCTGATCAAGCTGGGCATGCACGTCGATTTCTAGAGCGAAGCGCCGCTACAGCGAATCGCACACAGGATCAGAACAGGAACTTGACCGCGAGCTGCACGTTTCGCGCGGGCCCGGCGCTGCTGATCACTCCAAAGCTCGACGTTCCCAGCGCACTCCCCGGGTTGCCGTAGTTCACCCGGTCCGTGATATTGAACGCTTCGATGCGAAACTGGATTCGCGTGCCGTTCCGCGGGACGAAGTCCTTGAACACCGAGAGGTCAAGGGTCGCAACGCCAGGCCCATGCATCGCGTTCAGCGGTGTGTTGCCGAGCGTGAACAACGGCTGCGGCTCGAAAGCTGAGGTGTCGAACCAGCGCGTGAGCGTTCGCTGGCTCGAAGGCAGATTAGGATCCTTACTCTGGTTCGGTCGATCGCCGCTGCCGGTGTTCGATCGCGCCGACCCATTGGTGATATTGAACGGCGTGCCGGACTGGAACAAGGCAATGGCGTTCACCTGCCAGCCCTTGGCCAGAAAACCGGTCAGGCCTGTCGCGCTGCGGGCCACCCCCAGCTCGTAATTCAACCCGACTGTCAACCGATGACGGATGTCCTGCCCGGCGTCAGCGGTTTCGTACCTGATGCTGTTCAGCATCGCCGGGAATGGATTCGCGCCAGCGGGAATCGAAGTAAATGGATACTGACTGTCGGGCGCTGTGACGCGCTGGTGCGCCCATGTGTAGCCAATTCGCCCTCCCCACCCAGCTGAAAAGCGCTTCTCCAGTACGAGGTACGTCGCTCGGTAGTTCGAGGTCTGGGCGTTGGTCCGATATCCGATGCCCGCCACGAGTGGGAAGACATTGACCAGTGGCCGTCGCGGTTGAACCGGCCCCGGTCCAGGAGGAGGTGTATTGACGGGCACAGCCACGACTACATCACGGCCGAGCACACCAACATAACCGACCGTTGCCGCCGTCCGTCCCGGCAACTCGCGCTGGACGGCGACATTGAACTGGTGAACCCACGGCATCACGATGTTGAAATCAATGGGCGCGAGAGCTCCGGTTGGCGCTGTGGTGCTTGTTGACAGTGGCGCTGGAAGTCCATCCGACAGACGATTGATCGGGACAAAAGCACTCGGAGTGATGTCGAGGAGACTCACAAACGGTGGATTCCTCAGCGCGCCTCCGGTCCCTTGTACGGGCGGCGTATAGCTGATGCTGTACCCGCCGCGTACCACTGTTTTGGGATCGATCGTGACGGCGACCCCGAGGCGCGGGCTGAAGTTATTGACGTCCTCGGCTAGTCCAGCGGTTGATGACGTATCCGATCCCGCCACGATGATCCTGGCTGCGGCGAGATCCACATTCGAAATCTGATTGTTTGTTTCGGACAGTTGGCTGAAATAGTCGTACCGAAGGCCGAGGTTGAGCGTCAGCCACGGCCGCGCGCGCCAGTCGTATTGAGCGAACGATGACATCTCGGCGCTGAGGTATGTCGGCTTCACGAGGTACTTATTGCGTGAAGTCGACGCCGGATAGCCCAGCAGAAATGACGCGAACGGATGTCCCGTGCCGGCGGCGCCGGCGTTGCTGGTGAAGTTCGCATTGAATGCAAAGAGACCGCGCGCCGAAGTGCTCTGCTGGGCGACCACCGCCCGGTGTTTGACGTCCACTCCGACCTTGAGCGTGTGAGCGCCCCTGAAGAACGTGAGCGTCGAAAGCCCTTGCCAGAGATCGTTGGCGATGATCAGCGGAATGAAACCGGCGTCGCCAAACTGTGGAAACCCCGCAATCGTGATCTGCGACAGGCCGGAGCTATCAAGGTCACCTGGGATGTTGATACCGGGGATGCCCACTTGCTGCGACGCGTTGAGGCCGTAATTCGGGGTGACCGTCGCCGCGTCATAGCGGGAAAACCCGCTCTTGGCTTCGAGCACCAGACCCGGAGAAAACACATGGTCGAAGTTGACCTGAGCCGCCTGCGGCTTCTGGCGAGAGGAGCCAGGAAAAATCGTGTTGCCGAGGCCGCCAGGCGTGATGCCATCGACCGGGGGGAGTGAATCCGGGAGAACGGTCGTCGTGTTGTTGTACGAGTACCGAGCGAACAGCAGGTTGTTGGGGTCGAATCGATGATCGATCCGAACGTCAAAGCTGTCATCGTCCTGGGTCTTGGTCGGGCTGTAGACGAAGTTGTTGGCCAGCGCGCTGTTGGTGGGAGCCGGATACAGCCTGGTCAGCGCGATCGCGGCTGGATCCATTCGATTGGCTGGGATCTGGTTGTTTGGGAACTGTGCGCCGGTCTGTGGATCAAAAATCGGAGCAAGACCGGAAAAATCTCCCCGCCGCATCGACAAGGTGGGAATCGTCGACGTGTAGGTATTGCCCTGGCGCAGCCGTAGTCCGGCGTAATCAGCAAAAAAGAACGACTTGTCGGCGATGATTCGGCCGCCGAGACTTCCGCCGAACTGATGCTGTTTGTACTCGGGCTTCGGTCCACTCGCTGCGAAGAAATTACCGGAATCCAACGCCTCGTTGCGGTAGAACTCGAAGATCGATCCGTGCAGCTGGTTCGTTCCGCTCTTGGTGACGACGTTGATCACGCCGCCCGCTGCGCGCCCCAGCTCCGCCGAAAACGCGTTGGTTTCCACCCGCATTTCCTGGATCGCATCCACCGACGGGCGGACGATGACGGTGCCGATGAACCGCTCGTTGTTGTCGAGCCCGTCGATCAAGAAGTTGTTCAGTGACGTGTCCTGCCCGTTGATGGAGACCGAGGACGAGGCCCGCCGATCGTCCGGCCGGTTGCCGCTGCTCAGGGAATTGGGCGGCCCCTCATTCGCCCCGGGCGCGATCTGCGCCAGCCGGACGAAGTTTCGGCCGTTGAGCGGAAGATCCTGCATGGCTCTCGCGTCGACGAGCACCGCAACCGAGGCGCGCTCCGTTTGAAGCACGGGGCTTTCGCCGGTCACCAGAATCTGCTCGGAGATAACGCCGATTTCCATCCGGGGGTCGAAACGGTACCGGTCGCCAATAGCCAGCTCGACATCGTTCACGATGGTACGAAACCCGTCGAGGGCCGCGCTGATCTGATAGCGGCCGGGCGCAAGTCGCAGGATCTGAAAATTGCCTTGCGAATCGGTCGCAGCCGTTTGCTGTTGTCCGGTCGCGACGTTGCGGGCCGCGATCGTGACACCGGGCAGCCGTCCGCCGGAGCTGTCCATCACCACGCCTACGACATCAGCCGTCGTGACCTGTGCCGCCACGGGGGCCGCGATGACGAGAAGCGCCACAACGGCGAACAGCCGCGGCGCCTGCGCCAGCGGTTGTCGTCGTGCGATTGCTTGCGTTGTTTCATTCATGGCGCGATCCTCATGTTTCATCTAGTCGATCCACCTTCACTCCGGCGTGACGTACGCCGCTATGATGCCGCCGTCGACGAGATGTCGAGCGGCGCCGGCCACGGTATTTTGTCGGAGCAGAATCCTACACCCTTTATTCGCTGGACGCGTCTAGTCTCCACGTCTTCATGCAACCGTGGTTCGCACCACTTGCGATCGCGAGAGGTCCGCGCATCAAAGGCCCGTCACGCTTCCTGATTTCTCGGGCATGGAAGCGTCTGTGCGCGAACAGATGCGGACTCGGTCCTCTTCCTTGACCGCCACGATCGAGCGTCCCGAGAACGCCGCCGACCTCGGGGCTGCGTACGGCGAACTGGGCAAGCTGCTCATGGCGGCCACCTACTTTGACGCCGCCGAAGTCTGCTACCTCAACGCGCAGACGCTCGCACCGATCGACATGCGCTGGCCGTATTATCTCGGGCATCTCGACAAAGCGAAGGCCCGCTGGCGAAGTCGGTCGCGTCCTTCGAGAAAGCGCTTCAACTGCAACCAAACGATGTCGCCACGATGGTCTGGCTCGGCGACGTCTATCTCGCAGAGGGGCGGACCGATGCCGCCGAGCCG
>QHWF01000900.1 GCA_003222455.1 Acidobacteriota bacterium | reverse complement strand
GACTGATGGCGCTGGTCCTTGCGTCGACGTCGTCGTATGCGGACGCATCGGCCGCTTCGACGTCCCCTGAACGTCGCGCCCATCCGCGGGGCGGGTGGGCCGTCTACGTGACGATTGCGCTGTCGGGGCTGACTGCGCTCTCGGCAGAAGTGATCTGGACGCGCGTGCTCTCGCTGCTCCTTGGCGGCACCGTCTACACGTTCGCGATGATCCTGGCCGTGTTCCTGGTCGGACTCGGCATCGGCAGT
>QHWF01000899.1 GCA_003222455.1 Acidobacteriota bacterium | reverse complement strand
GATGCTCGAGCCGTCTTACGCCACAGCACCAGCGGCGGAGCGGCCGGACCCGGTGGAGGACGCTGTTCGTCCTGCGGGTTCGCCGGCCGGTCGGTGGAACGTCGGCGCGACGGTCGTACTGGCGGCGGCAATGGTGGCGGCCGGGCTGCTGGCCCGGAGCATCCCGGCGCTTCCGGGGCTGCTCGTCGCGTACGGACGGTATGCGGCGACCCGCGTCGGACAGGCCGACATCATTTACGTCGGCGAAGGCATCAACGCCTCGGTCGCCGTGTCCGAGCTCTCGAACGGCGTCCGCAACTACCACAACGCCGGCAAAGTGCAGGCGTCGAGCGAGCCGCAGGACATGCGCCTGCAGCGGATGCTCGGGCACCTCACCACGCTCGTGCCGGAGCATCCGCGAAAAGTACTCGTGATCGGCTGCGGCGCAGGCGTGACAGCGGGCGCCGTGTCGATTGATCCGGCCGTGGAACACCAGACCATCGCCGAGATCGAGCCGCTCGTGCCGCGCGTCGTCTCCACCTATTTCGCCCAGCACAACTTCGACGTCGTCCGCAATCCCAAAGTGCAGGTGCGCATCGACGACGCCCGGCACTTCGTCGAGACGACCACCGAAAAATTCGACGCGATCACGTCGGATCCGCTGGATCCGTGGGTCAAGGGCGCGGCGATGCTCTACACGCGCGAGTTCTTCGAGATGGCGAAGCAGCACTTGACTCCCGGTGGGGCCGTCACGCTGTTCGTGCAGTTGTACGAGAGCAACACCGACGCGGTGAAGAGCGAGATCGGCACGTTCCTCGAAGCGTTCCCGAACGGCATCGTGTTCGGCAACACCAACGAAGGCAAGGGCTACGATCTCGTGCTGCTCGGCCAGGTGGAGACCACGACGATCGATGTCGATGCGGTGCAGGCAAAGCTGCAGCGGCCCGAATACGCGCCGGTCGCGCAATCGCTGCGCGAGATCGGCATGAGCTCTGCGGTCGATCTGTTCGCGACCTACGCCGGCCGCAAGCCGGATCTGCAGGCGTGGCTGAAGGACGCTCAGATCAATCGCGACAGGAACCTGCGGCTCCAGTACCTGGCGGGGCTCGGGCTGAACCTGTATCAGGCCGATGTGATCTACGCCGACATGCTGCGGTACGTGTCGAAGATGCCGGATGATTTGTTCGTGGCATCCAACGACACGCGGCAAAAGCTGTACAGCGAAATTCTTCGGCAGCAGGGCAAGTGAGTGTTCGTGCGATTGCAGATTTCAGATTGCAGATTTCAGATTTCAGATTTCAGATTGGAGAGGCCACGGCATGTGTCCGGATGAGCACGAGCTTCTCCTAGCTGTCAGGAGCGGCCTCTCGTAGCGCCGGCCTTCAGGCCTGCATCACGGCCGCCGGGCAGCCCTGACAGGTTGCTGAAAAAGCCAGCACCTGAAGTTTCAAGTAACAAGGCTCAAGTCAGAGCCGCCGAAATCCGGCAAAATCTCGGTAGTTGAGACTTGAAACTTGACACTTGCAAGTTCAGGCTGCGTTTTTCAGCAGCCTGCTAAAGGGGCTGCGCTACCGTAACCGGCATCAAGCGCGGCGTGTGCGCGTGAGATCAGTCCACATGCAACGAACAGTGTCGAAGGTGACCCGTCATTGCCGCCACGCGCTGATCCTCCTTGCCCTCGCGGCGCCGCTGGGGACGGCGGCCATCGCGCATCTCGTCGCGCAGCCGTCGCGCGTCGATCCCGCGCTCTATGCCGGCCTCCGCTGGCGAAGCATCGGCCCGTTCCGCGCCGGCCGTGTCAACAGCGTCAGCGGGGTGCCGGGTCAGCCCAGCGTCTTCTATGCGGGCTCGGTCGGCGGCGGCGTCTGGAAGACGACAAACGCCGGCCGCACGTGGTTCCCGATCTTCGATTCGCAGCCGATTGCCTCGATCGGCGCGCTGGCCGTCGCGCCGTCCAATCCCGGCATCGTCTACGTTGGCACGGGCGAGGCCGACATGCGGTCGCAAATCTCATACGGCAACGGCATGTACAAGTCCACGGACGGCGGAAAGACGTGGACGCACATCGGCCTGGACGCGACCCGGCAGATCGGAAAGGTCGTGATCGATCCACGTGATCCGAACATCGTCCTGGTCGCTGCCCTCGGTCATGTTTACGGCCCGAATCCGGATCGCGGCGTGTTTCGCTCACGCGACGGCGGTTCGACCTGGCAGAAGGTGCTGTTCAAAGGCAACGATGTCGGTGCGATCGACCTGGCGTTCGATCCCGGCAGTTCGCAAATCGTCTACGCCTCGCTCTGGAACACGCGCCGGCCGCCGTGGAGCGTCTATCCGCCGTCGTACGGACCGGGAAGCGGACTGTACAAATCAACCGATGGCGGCGCCAATTGGCAGCCCCTGACGAACGGACTGCCGACGGACGGACTCGGCCGCATCGGCATCGCGGTCGCTGCCGCGGCCCACAACCGTGTCTACGCCATCGTCGACGCCAGACAGGGCGGCCTGTTCAGGTCCGACGACGCGGGTGCGACGTGGACGAAAACGTCAGACGACAGCCGAATCTGGGGCCGCGGCTGGTACTTCGGCAAGGTGGTCGTCGATCCGAAGAACCCGGATCTCGTGTACGTATCGAACACGGGGGTCTATCGCTCGCGCGATGGCGGCCGCACCTTTGGTGAGCCGTTCAAGGGCTCTCCCGGCGGCGACGACTATCACCAGTTGTGGATTCATCCGGACGACGGGAACCGCATGATCCTCGGCGGAGATCAGGGAGCCGTCATCAGCGTCGATGGTCTGGAAGAGCATCCGACGTGGAGCTCGTGGTTGAATCAGTCGATCGCGGAGCTGTATCACGTCGCCCCCGACTACCACTTTCCGTACTGGGTAACGGGTGCGCAACAGGACAGCGGCGCCGTCCGCGTGCGGACACGCGGCCGCTTCGCCAACATCACCATGCGCGACTGGGAACCGCTGTGCGCGGGGGGCGAGAGCGGGTACACGGCACCCGACCCGCTCAATCCGCGGATCATGTTCGGCGGCACCGTCACACGCTGCGACGTCGAGACCGGCGAGACGAAGAACGTCACGCCCGAAGTGAACCTGCCGGCGCCGGCGCGCCACACGTGGACCAATCCGCTGGTGTTCTCGCTGGCGGATCCGCACGCTCTGTACTTCGGCAATCAGTACCTCTTCAAGACTACGGATGGCGCAGAACACTGGACGCGCATCAGCGACGACCTGACACGCCCGAACCCGATCGATCCGTCGAATCTCGACCCGGCCGCGGCCGCCGACTTCGACAAGGATCGTGGAAAAGGCGGCGTGGTCTATACGATCGCACCGTCACCCCG
>QHWF01000880.1 GCA_003222455.1 Acidobacteriota bacterium | reverse complement strand
TCGCCGCAGTTGTACAAATCACGCGGCATCGACCAGGTGAAGCTGTTCGTCGACATCGTCCGCCGGAACGGTCTCGAGAAGCCGGAGTCGCTGCGGGTCACGCCGATGATCATTCAGTCATTCGACGAGGAAGCCACGCGCCGGGTCGCCACCGATCTGCCCTCCGTGCCACGGATCCTGCTGATCGAGCGCGACGGTGACGTTTCCGACGCCCGGCTGCGCGCGATCAAGACGTTCGCGACGGGAATCGGTCCGGAAAAGTCATTGATCGCGAAGAATCCCGGACTGGTGAAGGCCGCGCACGATCTCGGGATGACGGTCACGTCGTGGACATTCCGGGCCGACGAGAAGACCACGTTCCGCAGCGTCCACGACGAGATGTCGCACTTCCTGTACGACCTGGGGATCGACGCGCTGTTCACCAACAATCCCGATCAGTTCCCGCGAGCGAAGAATTAGCAGTCCGGCTCTTCACCCGCTTTCAGTAACCGGGTTGCCCACTCGCTACATTTCTGGCCACGAAGACACGAAACCACGAAGAAGGCCCGTTTAGATTTTCTTCTTCGTGCGTCTTTCGTGCCTTCGTGGCTTCGTGGTTGCATTTCTGATCCGGCGATGAGGCTGAACGCCTCACTCCTAGCCGCGAGCGTGCATCCGTTCCAACCGGCGCGTCGCAAACCGTGCGAGCAGCGAGCAGACGAGCACGATCCCCACGAGCACCAGCGCCCCGGCCCACGCCTGCCGGTGCCAGTCGTCGTACGGCGCGATCGCGTAGTTGTAGATCTGCACGGTTAGCGCCGCGGTGGGCTGTCGCAGGTCGGTATTGAAGAACCGGTTGTTGAACGAGGTGAAGAGCAGTGGCGCCGTCTCCCCGGCGATCCGCGCCAGCGCGAGGACGATCCCGGTAACGATGCCCGGCAGCGCGGCCGGCAGGACCACCGAAAACACCGCGCGCGCGCGCGTCGCACCGAGCGCGAGCGCGCCTTCGCGGATGGGCGCCGGGACCAGCAGCAGCAGCTCTTCGGTCGTGCGCGCGATGATGGGAATCATCATCACGCCGAGCGCGAACCCGCCGGCGAACGCACTGAACTGCCGGAACGGGAGAACGGCCACGCCGTAGGCAAACACGCCGATCACGATCGAGGGAACGCCGTTGAGCGTATCGGCAGCAAATCGGACGGCCGATGCGAACACGGTCCCGGCGTACTCCGACATGTAGATTCCGCTGACGACGCCGATCGGTACGGCCATGGTCGCGGCCACGCCGGTCAGCATCAGCGTGCCGACAATCGCGTTGGCCATGCCGCCGCCCGGCTCGCCGACCGGCTTCGGCATCTGCGTGAAGAAATTGACATTGATCGATCGAATCCCCTCGCCGACGACGAAGAACAGGACGAACCCGAGCGGAATCAGGGCGGCAAGGACCGAGGCGGCGCAGAATGCCACGAAGACCGACGACAGAATCTTGCGTCCGCTGGTGCTGGTCATGCCGGGATCCCTTGCGACTCCGGCTCGGGCGTGAATACGGCCCTGGCGCTCCGCGCCATGCTCCAGATGAGCAGACGCGAGAGCGAGTTGACGATGAGCGTGATGATGAAGAGGACGAGGCCGATTTCCACCAGCGCAGCGAGGTACAGCGGATTGGCCGCTTCCGTGAATTCGTTGGCGATCACCGCCGACATCGTGTACTGGGGCGCGAACAGCGACGCCGAGATCCGCGGGTTGTTGCCGATCACCATCGTCACCGCCATCGTCTCGCCGAGCGCGCGGCCGAAGCCGAGCATGATCGCGCCGATGATGCCGGTGCGCGCGTAGAAGAGTGCCGCTCGTATCGCTTCGAAGCTGGTCGCACCGAGCGCGTACGCGGCTTCACGCTGAGCACCCGGTACCGACTTGAGCACTTCGCGCGACACCGACGAAGTGAAAGGGATGACCATGATCGCGAGAATGACGGCCGCCGCGAGCATGCCGACCCCGAGCGGTGGACCGCTGAACAGCGGCAACTGCCGGAGGGTGTCGGGCGTCGACGTCTCGATCGCCCGGACGGCCGGGACGAGGACGAAGATGCCCCAGAGGCCGTAGACGATGGACGGAATGGCGGCGAGAAGCTCGGTCAGGAACACCAGCGGCTGGCGCAGGACGGCCGGGCACAGCTCGGAAATGAAGACCGCGATGCCGAGCGCGATCGGCGTGGCGACGAGCAGCGCCAGCACCGATGAATACAGCGTGCCCCAGATGAACGGCAGCGCACCGAACTCCCCGGCGACCGGATCCCAGATCTCGGTGCGCCAGAAGGCAAAGCCGGACTTCTGAATCGACTCCAGCGACTGGCG
>QHWF01000151.1:1078-12645 GCA_003222455.1 Acidobacteriota bacterium | reverse complement strand
CGCGCGACGGAAATTCAGGCGTACGATAAACCCGGTGCGTGGCGGTCTTGAAGTCGCTGTCCTTCGCCTCGAAGATGTTCGGCACGAACGTCTGCGGATTGCGATCGATGATCGGGAACCACGTGCTCTGCACCTGCACCATGACGCGGTGGCCCTTCTTGAAGGTGTAGTCCTGCGTGTGCAGGCTCCAGGTGTACTCCAGCACCTTGTTCGGTTCGATGGGAGCCGGCTTCTCGAAGCTCGTCCGGTAGCGGCCGCGAAACACCTCGTTCGACACCATGAGCTGAAAGCCGGCGAGATCCCAATTGGACGGATTGTCCTCGGGATACACGTCGATCAGCTTCACCTGATTCGAGCGCTGCGGTTTCCCAGCTGAGGACGTCCGCGCGATCGTCGACGAAGCGCTGATCCTCGACGAGCCACGTGGGCCATTTCGATCCTCCAGGAAAGTATGTCGCCTGAATCGGACGATGACGGTACGGGACCGGATGGGCGGGATCGGAGACGTACTCGTCGAAACCGGGTGAGGCCGGAGCAGTCATCGCAAGGTGCTCGTGTGCGCCGAAGTACAGCCCGCGCGTCTCCGTTCGGCTCCTGGGCGGCCACTGGTCCCAGCGGCGCCATTGGTTGGCCCCCGACTCGAAGGTGAGGGCTTCCGGAAAGTCTCCCGGTCCCTTGTCCTTGAGGAAATGCGCGAAGAACGGCGCCTGCACCTTGTCTCTGAAGAACTCCGACGTGGCGCTGCCGAACGGGATGGCGCCAAGGGACTCGCCCGTGCCGCTCGCCCACCCGCCATGTCGCCACGGGCCGACCACCAGGTAGTTGAGATGCTGACTGTCGAACTTCTCGAGCGCGTCGTAGATGCGCACCGGGCCGTAGAAATCCTCCTGGTCCCACCAGCCGGCGACGTTCAGCGTCGGCACCTTCACGCCGGTCAGGTGCGGAACCATGGTCTGGCGCTTCCAGAACTCGTCGTAATCCGGGTGCGCGACGTAGTCGTTCCAGGTGGGAATCTTCCCGTGCAAGTACTTCGCGTTCACGTTCGAGAGCGGACCGAGGCTGAGATACCAGTCGAACGTGTCGTAGCGATCGAAGGTGAACGGCTGTACGTTCTTGCCGGTCTCCATCATGGCCGCGTACTCGAAGCCGTAACTCAGTCGGAACGCGCCGTTGTGATGGAAGTCGTCGCCGAGCCACATATCGGCCGGGGACGCTTGCGGCGAGACCGCCTTGAGCGCCGGATGCGGCTGGAGTGCGCCCATGATGGTGGTCCATCCGTCGTACGACACGCCCAGCATGCCCACCCGTCCGTTGTGACCGCGCACGTTCTTCAGCAGCCAGTCGATGGTGTCGTAGGTGTCGGTGCCCTCGTCGAGCGACGCTCGGTCGCCCTCGGCGCGCGGCGGGCGCTGCATGACGAACGTGCCTTCGGATCCGAACTTCCCGCGGATGTCCTGGAAGACGAAGATGTAGCCCTCGTCGGCGAGCGCCTTGAAGTAGGCAGTAAAGTTCCCTGCGGAGCCGGCGATGCCGTACGGCGTCCGCTTGATGATGATCGGCAGCGGCCCCGCCGGGTTCCTCGGCGTGAAGATCTTCGTGCTGAGCCGCACGCCGTCGCGCGTCGGAATCATCACGTCGATGACTTCGAAGCGGTCGGCGGCGTTGACCGGCTGCGGCACCTGCGCCGGTCGCGTGTAGACGACGAGAGAAGAGACGAGGGCGAGGAGGACGACGTATGGGGACAGGCGCTTCATCGAGATCTCCGTGCGGGGATCTTACGCTCGATTGCAAGTCAGGTTGAGCTGTTATCCTAGCAGCGTGTCCGACTGACTGACGCCGCAGTAGAACGCAAAGGCCGCGAAGGCCGCTAAGAAAATATGTCTTTCTTTGCGTCCTTTGCGGCCTCTGCGTTCAATCGTGACGTTCGCTCTGGATTGACGGAGGGGGCGATGAACAGAACCGCGGCTGTGGCCTTGTTTGTCATCGTCACGACAGGCCAGTGGAGTCATGAGCGTTTCGCGGTGGCGGATCAGCCCGGCGCGCCACCGAATATTCTCCTGATTCAGGCAGACGATCTGGGATATGGCGACCTGAGCGCGTACGGGCAAGCACGTTTCGACACGCCGGCCCTCGACCGGCTCGCACGGGAAGGCATTCGATTCACGCAGTACTACGCCGGCAGCACGGTGTGTGCGCCGTCGCGAGCCGCTCTCATGACCGGTCTGCACACGGGCCACGCCTGGATTCGCGGGAACGGAGGCTTGCCGGATGGCGATGTCCCGTTGCGTCTCCAGGACGTGACGATGGCAGAGGTCCTGCGGGATGCGGGCTACCGCACGGCGGTGATCGGCAAGTGGGGACTCGGCCAGCCCGGTACGACCGGGCAACCCGACCGACAAGGGTTCGACTACGCGTTCGGCTTCCTCGATCACCGTCATGCGCATCGGCAGTTTACCGACCATCTCTGGCGCAACGGGGAGCGGGTGACGACCGATCTGCGTCAGGACTACGTCAACGATCTCTTTACCCGAGAGGCCGCGGCATTCATTGAACGGAATGATCCTCGCCCCTTCTTCGTCTACCTGAACTACACCGTGCCCCACGCGGAGCTCAGGGTGCCAGACGACTCACTGGCTCCGTTCCATGGCCGTTTTCCTGAGCAGCCGTTCGTGAATCACACAGCCGACGCGAAGCCCACCGGCGCTCGTCCAGACGGCGCCTCGCTGGGCTATCGCTCGCAGCCCGAGCCCCACGCCGCATTCGCCGCGATGATTGCCCGCATGGACCGCGACGTCGGCCGCCTGGCGGACCTGCTCGGAGCGCGTGGGATCGAACGCCGGACGCTGCTGCTCTTCATCAGCGACAACGGACCGCACCAGGAAGGCGGTGGCGATCCGTTCTTCTTCAAGAGCGCAGGTGGGCTGCGCGGTATCAAACGGGATCTCTACGAGGGCGGCATTCGTGTGCCGATGATCGCCCGCTGGGTCGGCGTCATCCCGGCTGGTCGGGTCAGCAATCATCCCTGGGCGCACTGGGACGTCTTACCAACCCTGGCGGAGATCGCTGGCGCACGCGTGCCCGGCGCGCTGGACGGCATGTCGATGAGCCGGGCGCTTCGCGGCGAGTCGCAACCGACGCATGCCTTCTTCTACTGGGAGTTCCACGAGCGAGGGTTTCAGCAGGCGGTCAGGATGGATCGCTGGAAGGCGGTGCGGCTGAAGGCGGACGTGCCGCTGGAGTTGTACGACCTGGAAGCCGACCCGCGTGAGGAACGCGATGTTGCTGCTGCGCAGCCGGAGGTCATTGCCAGGATCGAAGCGTATCTACGGACGGCGAGAACCGAGTCCGAACGCTGGCCAGTGAAATGAGCGCTCCCGACGGCATCATCGGACCGCTTCGCTATCACCGTCATTCGTCATCGGTGCGCCTTTTCGATTTCGACCGCATACACGTGTCGCTGGCCTGGCGCGAACTGGCCGGTGAAGACGATCCATTTCTTGTCGGGCGTGATGTGGACGTTGGGCT
This sequence comes from Acidobacteriota bacterium, assembly GCA_003222455.1. Classification (GTDB taxonomy): domain Bacteria; phylum Acidobacteriota; class Vicinamibacteria; order Vicinamibacterales; family CAVVIG01; genus QHWF01. The sequence continues at coordinate 9,120 of QHWF01000151.1, read as the reverse complement.
CGACGCCGCCGCGACCGGTCACGTAGCCGTGCCTGGACATGTTGACGAGCTTTTCCCGCGTCACCGTCTCGTTCGGCTGCACGCGTAAGAGATTGATCCACATTCCGTCCGTCGCGTACGCGACCTGCGACGCATCCCCGCCGTCGCTGGCGAAGAGCGCACCGTCGCGCGAGCTGTTGAAATGCACACCCCACCAGTCGCGCTGGAGGTGATAGCGGGTTTTCCTGCCCGTCTCCATGTGGACGCCGGCGATCCAGAAGTCCTGGCTGCGCGGTGTCTGGAGATCGAACCACACCGTGTTTCCGTCCCAGCTCCACCACTCGTGGCCGTTGATTTCCATGTCCATCGTGCGTTGGTGCATCAGGCGCATCTGGCTGCCGTCGGTGCGGATGGTCCACGTACGATCCACCTCGTGCCAGGTGCCCTCATGACAATAGAGGAGAAGCGTCGGATCGACGGGATTGAACTGCAGATGATTCAGGTCACCGTACTGGAAGCCGGTTTCGCGCGTGTTCCCGGTCTCGAGATTCGTGAACACGAAAGACTGCAGCGTCGGATTGAGGGCACGAGCGGCCAGGCCGTCTTCCTTGGTGACGGAGAATTGCTGATCGGGCGTGAGCTCGTTCATGTTCCTGCCCGGAAACATCCGCTGCAATTGCGGAACCACCGGGCGTGGCGCCGGGCGCGGATGCGTGCCGTCGGGATCAACCGCGTTGGCGTTCTTACGCACCGAGAGGGTTTCGTCGGCGTTGATGAGGCCGCGGGCGAACGGCACTTCGCGGGTCCGCCTCGTGTCGATGTTGACGGCCGTGACGGTCCCGCTGCCGCTGCCGTTGTAGTAGATCTCTCGCGTGCGCCGGGCAAAATATCCGCCGCGCGCGCGCGGGGCCACGATGGCGAGCCGTGCTCCGTTCGTGCCGATGGTCGCAACCTTGACGATGGCAATTCCGTTGGGCGTGTTGAACATCAGCGTGTCGCCTTGGGGCGAAAACGCATTGTCGTGGAAATAGAGCGTCGAGCCGCCGGCGTCGTCCGTCAGGCGGACGACTCGATGCCCGGTGTCGGCATCGATCCAGTCCTCGAGCGGTTTTTCCTGCGGGTGAAGCGCACTGCTCCCCGCAGTCACCAACAATGCGATCAACAGCCACGCTCTCAACGGTCGCCCTCCCGCCCGCTACTCTTTCTTCAGCCCGTCCTCCGCGCTCGACGTGGTCGCCGCCTTTTTCATGTGCTTGTCGTACCACGCGAGGTAGCGTTCCAGCCGATCGCGCTGATAGCTGGGGCGGCTGATGCCGTGGCTTTCGTTCGGGTAGATCACCATCTGCGTGCCGACGCCGAGGCTTCGGAGCGCCTGGTACATCTGCTGGCCGCCCTGCACCGGCACGTTGAAATCGCGTTCGCCGCCCAGAAACAATGTCGGCGTCTTGATCCGGTCGGCGTGCAGGAAGGGGTACGAAATCTTCTGGTAGGTTTCCCACGCCTTCGGATCCCAGGGCGGACCAATCTCGTAGTCGTATTGGATGACGTACTGATCGGTGCCGTAGAACGCCACGGTGAAGGCGGTGCCGGCGCCGCTCGTCGCCGCCTTGAACCGCGTGTCGCTCGCGATGACGTAGTCGGTGAGAATCCCGCCGTAGCTCCAGCCGCCGACGCCGAGGCGATCCGGATCGGCGACGCCCATCGCGATCGCATGGTTGACGCCGGCGATGAGATCCTCCACTTCGTAGTGGCCCCAGTCCGCGAAGATCGCGCGCGAGAACTTCATACCGCGGCCCGCGCTGCCGCGGTAATTCACCGCCAGCACCGCGTAGCCGTGTGCCGCCAACCATTGCCGCTCGCTGCTGAACGAATGACTGTCCTGCCCATTCGGTCCGCCGTGGATCCGCAGCAGCAGGGGCACTTTCGTACCCGCCACGTAGCCGACCGGCTTCGTGAGCAGCCCGTGCACTTCTGTCCCGTCTTTGCTCGTGAAGCTCACTTCTTCGGTCGGACCAAGCTGCAGCGATGCGAGCAGCGCTTCATTCTGGTGCGTCAGCTGCTTCAGGGACCATCCGTCAGCCCGGTACACTTCGGTCGGCTTCGCGTCTCCGCCTGACACAACGGCGGCTCAGGCACACGACGATGTCCAACTCGATACGACGACCGGCGGGGACATCAGCTTTTCGACCGCACCCCCGGTCACGCGGACGCGCGCGGGATAGACGGATCGGTCGTCGGTGACGAAGAACGTCAGCGATGCGCCATCGGGGCTGAAGCGCGGGGCGGATACGCCACGATCCAGATCTTCCACGGCTTGTACCCGCGCCGGGGCGCTGCCACCGTCCGACGCCACGAGCGCCAGATGCTCCAGGTTGTACGCGCCCCATTTCTTGTCGTCGCTTTCGAGGAACGCGATGCGCCTGCCGTCAGGGCTCCACTCGAGGCGCGACCGCGCGACGCGGGTCGTGGCCGGCGTGAGCGCAGTCTCGGTGGCTCCCGGTCTCGAGTCCGCGACGAATATCTGTCCCGATGGCTCGCGGTCGGGATCGGCCGCGCGATTCGTGACGAACGCGACCCGTGTCCCGTCCGGCGACCAGGATGGCGTGGACTCGTCGGACGTTCCCGAGGTCAGGCGATCGAGCTTTTTCGTGGCGATGTCGAACAGATAGACATAGCTGTGACGGCCAGACAGCAGATACCCCTGTCCGTCCTGCTTGAACTTGTACCGATCGATGACGATCGGCTTCGGCACGCGCGGGCGGGCGCCGGCGGCGTCTCCCGCGGCGGGCGGCTCCGCCTCCGGGTCCGGATCGCCGATGACGAGAGCCAGCCGCCTGGAGTCGGGCGACCATTCATGCGCCTGCAGGCGTCCCTTCACGCCGGTCAACTGAAACGCCTCGCCGCCGCCGCGATCCAGCAGCCACACCTGGTTGCCCTTCGCCGGGCCGGGCCGCGACGAGGTGAACGACAGATAGCGGCCGTCGGGACTGAAGCGCGGCGACGACTCGCTGTCCTGACTCGACGTCATCTGGCGATCATTCTTCCCGTCGAAGCCGATCATCCAGACGTGCGAGGTGCTCTTGTCTTCTTTGACGTCGACACGCGAGACGACGTAGGCCACGGCCTGTCCGTCGGGCGAGCACTGTGGATCGCGGACGTCGGCGATCCCCTGGATGTCGTCCAGCGTGATCGGATGCGGCGCCGTCTGCGCCAGGGGCGCGGCGGCCGCCGCCGAAACGAAAGCGGCAGCGAGTGCGTTCCGGAAAGTGAACATGGCCCGTAGTTTACCTTGCTGCGCGCGCGTGCGTAATCTACGCTTCATTTTCGCTTTGAGGAGATCCGAGGACACAACCACAGCGTAATATAGCCGCATGATGCGCCAGACCCTCGTCCGCTCCGTTGCCGCCCTGACGTTGTCAGCCATGGCCATTGCGGGCCCTGTCGCCCAGTCCGGCACGGGCCGTCAAAACGATGCGAACCAGAAGGAGTGGCTGCAGCTGTTCAACGGTCGCGACCTCAATGACTGGGTGATCAAGTTCGCGCACCATGATCTTGGGGAGAACGTCAACGAGACGTTCCGGGTCGAGGACGGACTGCTGAAAGTGCGCTACGACAAGTGGACGAAGTTCGATCGGGAGTTCGGCCACATCTTCTACAAACAGCCGTTTTCGTACTACCTGCTGGCGGCCGAGTATCGCTTCGTGGGCGAACAGGTGTCCGCCGCCGGTCCGGAGCTCGCCTGGGCAAAACGCAACAACGTGTTGATGCTCCATTCGCCCGATCCGAAAACAATGCTGAAAGATCAGGACTTTCCGATCTCAATCGAGGTCCAGCTGCTCGGCGGCCTGAGCGACGGCAAGCCGCGGTCAACGGCAAATCTGTGCACACCCGGGACGCATGTCGTGATGAATGGGAGCCTGCACACTCAGCATTGCACCAACTCCACGTCCCGAACCTACGACGGCGATCAATGGGTGCGAGTGGAAGTGATCGTCCACGGCGACGAGCGGATTCGCCACATGATTGATGGGCAGACGGTGCTCGAGTACACCAAGCCGCAGATTGGCGGCGGTGCGGCATCGCCCACCGATCCTGCCGTGAAAGTGGACGGCACGCCGCTGACCGGCGGGTACATCGCGCTCCAGGCCGAGACGGCGCCGACAGATTTTCGCAAAGTCGAACTGGTGAACCTGGAGGGATGCACCGACCCGAAGGCACGCACCTACAAGACGTATTTCGTCAAGTCGAATGCGTCGATGTGCCGGTATTGAGAATATGCGTTCGATCCTGACGTTCCCTCAGGCAGGGCCTGTGGCGGGCACCGCCGGCGACATCGCGGCAGCCGGCCGCTCCGACATGATGAGCCATGCGATGAGATATGCCGCAACGCCGAACACGATCGCGCCGGGCACAATCGTCAGCACCGCCCACGCGAGCCGCACGACCGTCGAATCGACGTTCAGGTACTCCGCCAGGCCGCCGCACACACCAGCAATCTTGCGATCGATCGTGGATCGCATCACCCGCGCCTGCGGGGCTGCGGCAGCGTTCGAGACCGGGACGATGAAAAGCGCCGCGAGATAAGCAACGATCCCGCCGATGAAGCCACCCGGCACGATCGAGAGAATCACCCAGACCAGCCGTACGAGCGTGACGTCGGCGTCGAGATACTCGGCCATCCCGGCGCAGACGCCGCCAAGTTTTCCATGTGCCGGAAACCGGACCAGACGACGGCTAGGCGACAGGTCGTTCATGAGAGGACCCTCCTACCAGTGATCCTACCGCTTCCTACGCCGCATTGTTCGTGCGATCACGACGGCTTGCTCCGACGGTTTTCGACGCGAACGGGCCGAGTCGCTGAAAAGTTCGTGAACGACATTCAACGCAGAAACCGCAGAACTCGCAGAACACAACCGGTCTCTCTGCGGGCTCCGCGGGTTCTGCGTTGATCGTCGTGGCCAGGCCAGGCTCGTGGACGTTCATTGGTCAGACCGAGGGTTGTGCCATCGCGATCGGTTCGGCGTCTGCCTCGTCCCGTTGTCCGGGGATCCAGCGCGCGAGCACCACGTGGAGATCCGCCACTTTGACCGGTTTACTCAAGTAATCGTTCATGCCTGCCTCGAGGCACTCTTCACGATCGCCCGCCAGCGCGTTGGCGGTCATCGCGATGATGGGGACGTTGCGCACGGGCCCGGGCAGACCTCTGATGATCCGCGCGGCTTCATAACCATCGACTTCAGGCATTTGACAATCCATCAGCACGATGTCGTAGGGCAGGCGGGTCAACGCATCGACCGCTTCGGCGCCGTTCGCGACGGCATCCGCCGAATACCCGAGTCTCCGCAGCTGGAGCAGCGCGACCTTCTGATTGACGACGCTGTCTTCGGCCACGAGGACCCGTGTGCGTCCGGTTGGCGCAACCGCGATCATCGGCTCACGGGGCAAGGCAACAGCCGGCGCGCTGGCGCCTGTCCCTGCGAACGCGCGCACCAGGCACTCGCGGATCTGCGCCGGCTTGACGGGCTTGGTCATGCACGCGACGATGCCGACCTCGTCGATCTCATGGGCGGCGCCGAGGTCGCCGAGCGACGTCAGCATGATCAGCTGCACGCCGGCGATGGCCGGATCGCGCCTGATCGCGCGTGCCAGCATGAGGCCATCCATTCCCGCCATCTGGCGGTCGAGAATGACCAGCTCGAAGGGGCTTCTGTTCGCGGCGGCCCAGCGCAGGGCGTCCAGCGCTTCGAGCCCACTGGACACGGCCAGATCGGCGATCGCCCAGGCGGCGAGTTGATGGTGCAGGATCCGCCGGTTGATTTCGTTGTCGTCCACCACGAGCACGCGGCGGCCGGCGAGCGGCGCGGCTGGAAGCGGATGTGGAACGTTCATCTGCTTCTGCAGCCGTGCCGTAAACGAGAACGTCGAGCCGGCGCCGGGCGTGCTCGTCACGCCGATCTCGCCGCCCATCAGGCCGACGAGGCGCCTGGAAATGGCGAGCCCCAGCCCGGTGCCGCCGTATTTCCGCGTGGTCGATCCATCCGCCTGCGTGAACGGCTCGAAGAGCCGCTGCCGCGCCGCTTCGGAAATGCCGATGCCGATATCGTGCACGTCAAAGCGCAGGAGACACGTGCGCGACCCTGCGCGTGGGCCATCAGACGCGCCAGTTCGCCGACGCTGGCTCGCGAACAGGCACAGTGAGGATGCAGGAACATGACGAGTGTTGGCCGTCGGGCATCGCGCGCGAACACACCGGAGGGCCACGTCATGCCGGCTTTGGCGGCCGGACCGGGTGTGCTGGCGTACCCCCACAACGTTGCCATACCCACCACGACAGTCATGAGCCACAGCAGGGCGGCAGCAGGCCGGGCGACGCGTCGCGATCGGTCGCCAGCTTGTCGAGCGCCATGAAACTCGCGCTCGATGCGCGCACACTGGTTGGCGGCGTCAGTGAGCGATCCAGCCCGCGCGGCCTGCTCGAGGGCGTCGCAGATCGACGCCATGCGCATCGCACCGACGGCGACGGCGCTGTTCTTGAGGCCGTGGGCTTCACGCGAAACGTGCCGCGCGGACGTTGACGCGATGGCGGCGGTGAGGGTCGACAATCGCTGCGGCACGTCGACGACGAACAGGTCGACAATCTCCGCAATCATGTCGTCGCCACACGCCTCGCGCAGGCAGGCGAGGACGCTGGGATCGAGAACAGGAAGCGCCGCCGACTGGTTACACCTTGACATGGCTCCGGGCGGTGCAACGCACAGGCCACGGGCGCGCAGTGTTTTCCGCGTGAATTCGCCGACTTTTCGCCAACGATGTGTGCGCCTTCGTGTGCGGTTCCGGCAGGGCGACCGCCGCGGTGTGCGTTTCTGACGTTCCGTCTGTCACGACGATCAACGCAGAACTCGCGGAACCCGCAGAGAAGACCGGTTTTGTTCTGCGTGTTCTGCGTGTTCTGCGTGTTCTGCGTTGAACGTTGTGTCGTGTGACGGCGTCGGTTGGTCGGACACGCTCATGGCTTGACATCTGGTCGGCCTCAGCGATAATCCGCGCTGAAATGGGCTCCTGTCGCACCGCCCGGTGGGCATGGGGCCATCGGCCGTCCCTGAAGGGCATGTGAAGAAATCACTCGTAGCGCCGCCCCTCGGGTCTACGCGCTGAGATCGACGTCACGACCGCACGCACCGGGCGCCCTGAGCGCCTCGTGGGCGCGGGCCGGGTGACGCTCGGGGCCGTCGTCAACTTCAGCGTCGAGTTGATCGAGGCGATTGATCGCGCGTTCGGTGCCAGCGGGCCAGTCGGCCGGTGACGCTGCATCGACGAGCGCTTGTAAGCGTCAAGGGGAGGAGTGGATCCATGAGGCTCGTCGCGAGTCGCGTCGGACTGTGTCTGCTCGGGTGCTTGCTCTCTGGCCTGACAACCCCTGGCGCCCTGGCGCAGGAGTTCCGCGGCGCCGTCACCGGCCTGGTCACCGATACGTCCGCCGGCCGACTTCCCGGCGTCACCGTCAGCGCCACGAACGTGTCGACCAATGTCGCGTCGACGACGGTCACGAACACTGAAGGCAACTACACCATCCCCTACCTGATTCCCGGTAAGTACACGGTGAAGGCGGAGCTTTCCGGCTTCAAGAAGGTTGTGCGGGAAAACGTGGACGTCCGGATTGGCGACCGCCTCGCGCTCGATTTCAGCATGGAACTGGGCGCCATCGAAGAGACCGTGATGGTGACCGCAGAGTCGCCGCTGCTCGAGATGGCATCAGCCTCGTCGGGCCAGGTCATCGACGAGAAGCGCATCTCGATGATGCCGCTGTCCGACGGCAACCCGTTCGTGTTGTCGCGGCTCGTCCCCGGAGTCGCGTTCACCGGCGATCTGAAATTCTCGCGTCCGTTCGACAACGCCGGCACGTCGGGCATCAACGCGGATGGCGCGAGCGGCGGCAACGAGTTCACGCTCGACGGATCGCCGAATATGACGAGCGGCCGGCGCGTGGCGTTCGTGCCGCCGGCTGGCGCGGTGCAGCAGTTCAAGGTCGGTACCGCCACCTTCGATGCGGCCGACGGCCATAC
>QHWF01000151.1:0-1028 GCA_003222455.1 Acidobacteriota bacterium | reverse complement strand
GATGAGCTGTCCGCGACCGACTTCTTCGTGAAGAAGAGCGGCGGCGCGAAGCCCGATCTCAAGTACGACCGGCCGGGCGGCTATCTCGGCGGACCGGTGCGCTCGAACCGCACGTTCTTCTTCGGCGCCGTGGAATGGCTGTACGACACGTTCCCCGAGCCGCTGCCGCAGACCGTGCCGACCCAGGCGATGCGAAATGGCGACTTCTCGGCGCTGCTGCCGCAGGGGACCATCATTTACGATCCGGCCTCCGCGCAACAGGTCGGCGCGCGCGTGGTCCGGCAGCCATTTCCTGGCAACATCATCCCGGCCAGTCGCATCAATCCGGTCGCGGCGGCTGTCCTGAAGTACTTTCCATTGCCCAACCAGACGGCGGACAACCAGGGGCGAAACAACTTCTTCTACGTGAATCCCCGCAACGACACGTTTTATTCCGTGTCGTCGCGGGTCGATCACCGGCTCACCGACAGGCAGCAGCTGTTCGTGCGGTACACGCGAAACGATCGGCGGGAGTCGCGCAACGCCATCTACGGCGACGTGAACGGCATCGCCCCGCGGGGCAACTTCCTGTTCCGGACGAATGACGGCGTGACCGTCGATCAGGTGTACACGATGACGTCGAGCACGCTTCTCGACGTGCGCGCAGGGTGGCAGCGCTTCAAGGAGCCCAACGTCAGGCAGCACGAAGGCCGGTTCGACCCTGCGTCGCTCGGGTTTTCATCGGCCGTGACCGGCTTGTTCGGCGGCGCGAGCTATTTTCCGTTCTTCGACTTCGATCAGTTTTCGGACATCGGTGAGAACCTGACGTCGGTCACGAACCACAGCATCTACTCGTTCCAGCCGACCGTCACGCGCATCTTCGGCAATCACTCGCTGCGGGCCGGGTACGACGGGCGCTTGTACAAGGAGTTTGGCTCGAACCCCGGCGCGAAGGCGGGCGAATACACGTTTCGAAACAACGCGGCGTTCACGCGCCAGCAGGACAACTCCACGGGCGTCTTCGGACAGGACCTCGCGACCTTCCTGCT
>QHWF01000879.1 GCA_003222455.1 Acidobacteriota bacterium | reverse complement strand
ATCATGGCCGGCGGGATCGATCTCATCACCATCTTCATCGGCCTCGAGACGATGGCCGTGTCGTTCTACATTCTCGCCGGGTTCATCAAGCCGAGTCAGCGCTCGAACGAGGCCGCCGTGAAGTATTTCCTGCTCGGCGCGTTCTCGCTCGGCGTGCTGCTGTACGGCATGTCCCTGATGTACGGGCTGTCCGGCACGACGAATCTCCGTGTGATGGCGCCGCTCTTCGCGGGTCAGGAAACCGACAAGCGGCTCGTGCTTGCGGTCATCCTGGTCGTGGCGGGCGTCGGATTCAAGATTGCGGCGGTGCCGTTCCACATGTGGGCGCCGGACGTGTACGAAGGCGCGGCGTCGTTCGCGATGCTGCTGCGCATCTTCGTCGAAGGGTTGCCGGTGATGAATGCCGACTGGCGGCTGCTGTTCGAGGCGCTGGCCATCGTCACGATGACGGTCGGCAACGTCGCGGCGCTCACGCAGTCGAACGTGAAACGCATGCTGGCCTACTCGTCGATCGCGCACGCCGGCTACGTGCTCATCGGCGTGGTGGCGGGCACGCCGCGCGGCATCGAGGCCACGCTGATCTACCTGTTCGTGTATTCGTTCATGCAGCTCGGCGCGTTTACCGTCATCGTCATGCTGCGCCGCCAGGATGTCATCGGCGACGAGCTGAAGGACTTCAGCGGTCTGTATTTCCGGCACCCGTTCGCCGCATTTGCGATGCTCCTCTTCATGTTGTCGCTGGGCGGCATCCCGCCGACGGCCGGCTTCATGGGCAAGTTCTGGTTATTCGGCGCGGCCATCGACGCCGGCTACGTGTGGCTGGCCCTGATCGGTGTGTTGAACAGCGCCATCTCGCTCTATTACTACATCCGGATTGTCGTGTTCATGTACGTCAAAGACGAGGCACTCGGGTCGACCCCGAAGGCGGTCCCGACACTGGCGCTGGCGCTCGGCGTGGCCGTCGTGGCGACGCTCCTGCTCGGCATCTATCCGCCGCTGTTGTTCCGCGTGGCCGAAGCGTCCGCGCGGACGCTCGGGGCGGCGCCGTTCACGGCGGCGCTGCGGTAGCCGATAGATCCACGAAGGAACGCAAAGGCCGCCAAGGCCGCAAAGAAATTGCACGTCGCCCCATAGAAACGTCCGCGATCAGATAGTTCGTCCAGCCTTGACAGGATTTCCTTTGCGGCCTTCGCGGCCTTTGCGTTCCAGAGCGCTGTCACACGCCGAAGAGGGGGAATCCGCGAGTTCAGCGGGTTCTGGGTGGATCGTCGGGAATGTTGCGCCGATTCATGGCGTCGCCCTGCGTCGTCGTCGTTCCCGTCGCGCGTCTTGCCTGAGCTGTGACAACACGGGGACCAATCGATCGGAGGTCACTGATCTCATGCCCGGCGTGACCGCGGTGAGCGTTCGTTCACCCGGATCACTCGGACCTCCGCGATTCACGATCAGGCTGGTCACGTCGTACTGACGGACGGCATTACGCTATACTCCGCCGCGGAAGACCGGACCGATCAAGCGGACGGCGGCAGCCGCCGATACCACCCATCGGGTTGACGATGGATTGTCGGGGCCGATACGCGCGGCCGCGCTCCGGACGGACGCGCGTCGGCCGTGGAGCGGGACAGCAGCGGAGCTTGGCCGCCGTCTCATGAATTCATTAACGGGATTCGCCGCTCAGCCGCAGGTTTGTCACTCGGCGGTTTGAGGCGAAGCATCGTAACGAGCCCGTCCGAATAATAGCGAACGGGCTCTTGGGGCATAATGGCACGTTTGCGATGGCTCGTAAGGACCTCGGCAATCTGGCCCGCTCTGCGCGACGTCTTCAGGAGAATGCCGAACGCGCAGGGCCGGCGGCCGTCGCCAGCTACACGTTGATCGGAGCGATCGGCCTGCTCGGCGGCATCGGCTATGCCATCGACGCCTGGCGCGGCACGTCACCGTGGTTTCTCGTCGGCGGTCTGCTCCTGGGAGTCGTCGTCGGCATGTGGGAGCTGGCCAGAACCGTGTTCCACCGATGAACGAAGTGCGGTGGATGGCCGCCGCGGGCGCCGGATCGTGGCTCGCCGCGACAGCGGCAGGCGGCGGACAAGCCGGCGCCGAGGTGCTGCTGGGCATGCTCGGTCCGCTGGCGGCCGTGATCGTTTCCTGGGTGGTCGCCGAGCGAACCTACCGGGCGGACCCCGGCCGTCTGACGGCGGTGATGGTCATGGCCTTCGCGGCGAAGATGATGTTCTTCGGCGCATACGTGGCGTTCGTGCTGAAAGTGCTGGCGTTCCGGCCAATCCCTTTCGTCGCCAGCTTCACGGGTCATCTCATCGGGTTGTACGGCATGGAGGCGCTGTACCTGCGGCGCCTCTTCATCCGCGGAACGTTATAGATGATGGTTCAGGAGATCGCTCACCAGGCGGAACGCGCGGCGACTGAGTCGCAGGGTCACCCGTTTGACGCCGGCACGACCATCATCGAGCACGTCTCGAACGCCAGGGACCACCCCATCCTGCATCTGCCCGCGATTATGGGCATCGACTTCTCCATCAGCAAGCACGTGATGATGTTGTGGCTGGTCGCCGCGTTCGTGTTCATCGTCGCGACGGTGGCCATCCGGCGATATTTGAAGCAGGACGAGCTGGTCCCGTCGGGGTTCATGAACGGACTCGAGGCGGTGGTGGAATTCATCCGCGATACGATCGTCGCGCCCAACGTCGGCCGCCGGTGGGTGAATACCTGGACGCCGCTCGTGCTCACGCTGTTCATCTTCATTCTGTGCGCCAATGCGATCGGCCTGATTCCGATCTTTGACGTGCTGGGTGTCCTGGATCACTGGGTCCTGCGCACGGGCGAGCACTCGTTCGTGAAGAGCCTGATACATGGCGGCACAACGGCAACGGCGAACTTCAACGTTACCGCGGCACTCGCCACCATCACCTTCGGCGCGATTATCGTGGCCGGCTCGAAGGCGCACGGGTTCTTCAACCACTGGAAGAACCTCGCGCCGAAGGGCCTCGCCTGGCCAATTTACATCCTCCTGATTCCGATCGAAGTGATGGGCATGTTCGTGCGGCCGTTCGCCCTGACGATGCGGCTCGCTGCGAACATGACGGGCGGACATATCGCCATCCTGGCGATTCTCTCGTTCGTCTTCCTGTTCACGGAGCTGTACGGACGCGCCGCGGTCGGAATCGGCGTCGGTATGGCGCTCTCGATACCGCTGGCGGTCGGCATCTCCATGCTCGAAATCATCGTCGTGCTGGTTCAGGCATATGTCTTCACGCTCCTGACGGCCGTGTTCATTGGCATGGCCATTCACGTTCATCATTGAGACGACTCAGTGGAGGATCAGAATGACGGGAAGTCTGCATTTTTTTGGTGCCGCGATCGGGTTCGGCATGATCGTCATCGGCGCCGGCCTCGGCATTGGCAAGCTGGCAGCGGCCGCGGCCGACGGCATCGCCCGCCAGCCGAACGCCGCCGACAAAATCACCGGCGCCGTGAATCTGCCGCTCTTCCTTCTCGAAGGCGTCGCGATCCTGGCCGAAGTCTTCGCGCTGCTCATCGTGCTGAAGTGAGAGAGCCATGGGCAATCCGTTAGTTCAGCCAGATCCGGGGCTGTTCATCTGGACGATCCTGACGTTCCTTGTCCTGCTGGGGCTGCTGGCGAAGTTCGCGTGGCGCCCTCTCCTGCAGGCCCTGGAGAGCCGCCAGGAGTCGATCCGTCGGTCGCTCGACGACGCGCGGCAGGCGAAGCAGGATCTCGAGCGGCTGCACCAGGAGTCGGCGCAGATCATCCGGCAGGCCCGGGTCGAGGCCGACGGCATCATCACCCGCAGCCGGGCCGACGCCGAGCGGCTGCGCGAAGAGATGAAGCAGAAGGCGCGCGCCGAAGCCGACACGATCGTCAAGAGCGCGGAACGCCAGATTCAGCTCGAGACGACCCGCGCGCTCCAGCAGATTCGAACCGAAGCGGTGGACTTGTCGGTGATGATCGCGTCGAAAATCATTCAGCGGAATCTCTCCAAGGAAGACAACGAGCGGCTGATTGACGAGGCCCTGAGGCAGGTGCAGGCCCACAATCACTGACGGCCTCGAGCGTGGAGTCCTTCTTCCGCCTTCGCTGAAGGCTACGGCGGGCCACCGTAGCCCCGGCGGAGGTGGTTAGCGGATCGGAAGAAATCCGCCTGAAGGCACACCACGGGCGTGCCGGAATCGCCGTTTTGCTCGGCGGTATGAGGCGAAGGGAAAACCGACTTTCTGGATCC
>QHWF01000878.1 GCA_003222455.1 Acidobacteriota bacterium | reverse complement strand
CTCCAGAGGTTCCAAGGGTTCCGCCCAGCCCTCCGCGCAGAACAGGGCGCCCAGGCTGGAACCGACTTCGTATTCCAAACCCGGTTCGTACCGATCGAGACGTACACCGTCAATGCACGTCTCCCTCGGCCGCCGAAGCATTCGGATACGCATGAAGCCCTCAAATCGAGGCGTTCTGACGTCCGCAGCAATTGCAATACCAACAGCGTCAGAAAGTGCGATACCCTGCACTCTGCAAATTGGAGGATTGGATTGCCGAACCGTCATTCCCGTTGCATCGGCCCGCGCACTGTGGGATGGTGTCGCCGTTTTCACTCTGCAATTCAGGCTTCCATGCCTTTGGCCATCGCCAGTTGGATAGTGCTGATGAGGGCTAGCGGCGCAATCGCCCTGTCGGTGCTGTGCGCCACGGTGGCGTTCAGCGCGCCAGCCGCGCCGCGTCGCGCGACCAGTCACCGCGCCTGCTCGCAGAAGCCGACGTACGCGCGAAAGGCGCCACGGCATCCGAAGTCGCTCGGCGGACCGCTCGCGCGGCGTTCGACGCAAAACGTGGCGGGACTCACGGACCTCACGGCGCTCCTCAAACGTGGGTTGCGTGCCAACCTGCCGGACGATGACGAGGCGATCCAGAACGATGCGCCGGCAGCGCGGATCGAAATCGAGGGCCGCCCGATCCCGGCGTTGCGACCGCTCGGCGTCCTCCAGGGTTCTTTCGACCGACGACTCTGCACGCACCCGTTCTCCCCACGGTCGCCTCGCGGACCCCCAACCTCGGCTTAAGCCTGGCTTAAGCCCTCCGTGCGGTCTTCCCGGGTTCGGTCGGTTGTCCGGAGCCATCTGAGGTGATTTATGCGGGTCGTTCTCGCAGACTTGAGAGTCGTCGGCGGATACGGTTCGCGTCTGCAGCCGTTTTCGCGCGTGACGGCGGTGATTTCGTATCTGAAGAAACAGTTTCACGACGTGCCAAGCGTGCACATGGCGTACATGGCCGCCATCCTGACGCGTGGTGGACACGAGGTGGCCTGGACACGCGATGAGCTCGCCGAGGGCGATGTCGCCCTGGTCCTGTCTTCGCTCGTGGACTACCGGAACGAGACGTCGTGGGCCGATCGAATGCGGGCGCGCGGCGTCGCCGTCGGCTTCGTCGGCATCACGGCCTCGAAGATGCCGGATCTCTTCGCCGCCCATTGCGATTTCATTCTGGACGGCGAGCCCGAGGCCGGCGTCATGCGGCTGGCGCAGGGCGAAACGCTGCGCGGTATCGTGCGAAGCGAGCAGGTCAACGATCTGGATTCGCTCCCGTTCCCTCGATGGGATCTGATCAACGAGAACCATCGCCTGAGGCAGGGCATCAAGTGGTCGTCCCGTCCGCTGGGTGGCGGGTTTCCGTTGCTGGCGAGCCGCGGCTGTCCCGAACACTGCACCTACTGCCCGCACCGCATCCTCGCCGGGTATCGGACACGCTCCATCGCGAACATCGGCGACGAGCTCGAGCGGCTTTGCGATCAGGTCCGCCGGCCGTATGTGATTTTCCGCGATCCGCTCTTCAGCGAGCAGCGCGACCGCTGCTTCGAACTGTGCGACGAGATCCAGGCGCGCGACCTGACGCTGACGTTCGAAGCGGAGACGCGTCTGGATCGGCTCGATGTCGAGCTGCTCGACAAACTGTACGCGGCCGGTTTACGGGCGATGAGCTTCGGCGTCGAATCGCTGGATCCGGCGACGCTCAGGAAGTCGGGCCGGCGGCCGATTCCGCAGGCACATCAGCGGACGATCATCGAGCACTGCCGCAAAAAGGGCATCGTGACCGCGGCGTTCTACGTGCTTGGCTTCCTGCAGGACGACTGGCAGTCGATTGCCGCGACGATCGACTACGCGACCGACCTCGGATCGACGTTCGCACAGTTCAAAATCCTCACGCCCTATCCCGGCACGCCGATGTTCAAGCAGCTCGAGCCGCTGCTCGTCGAGCACGACTGGGAGAAGTTCGACGGATATACTCCGACGTTCAAGCATCCGAACCTCTCGGAATCCGAGCTCCGTTTCCTGCTCGGCGCGGCGTACACGCGTTTCTACATGCGGCCGTCGTACCTGGCGAACTTCCTCAAGATCAAGAACTCGGCGGTGCGCGAGCTGGTGAGCCGGCTGGATCGCCGGGTGAATGCGCGGCACTCGATGAACGAGATTGCCGACTTCTCGCGACCGGTGACATGTTGACGCGACGGAACACAAAGACAACCGAGAGGACGGAGGAAACGGGCGACGGAGCGAACGGTAAACCACAGAGCAACGGAGCAACGGAGGTCAAACGGAGAAGAATCTTTGGTCTCTTCCGTTTCGTCTCGGTTCCTCCGTTCCTCTGTGTGTTACCGTTTCCTCCCTCCCCTCCGTTCCCTGCGTTGTCATGCTGACGGCCATCTCGCGCTACGGCGCGCGGGTGCTGCCAGACACCGAGCAACGCATCAAGGGCTGCAAGGCGCGCGGCGAGCTCATCGACGGCCCTCACATCGCGCAGTTCGAAGCCGCGTTCGCGCGGCGTGCGGGCCTGGACCCGCCGCACGCGATTGCGACCTCGTACGGGCGCATGGCCTTCTATTACATCCTCGAAGCGCTCGGCCTGCCGCCCGGATCTGAAATCGTCGTTCCCGCGCTGACGTTCTGGGTCATCCCGGAACTTGCGCGGGCGGCGGGCCTGCGCGTCGTCTTCGCCGACGTCGATCCGTCTACCTTCACCCTCGACGCGTCGGCCCTCGAGCAGGCCATCACGCCGGCCACCCGCGCCGTTGTCCCGACACACTTGTACGGGCTGCCGTGCAACATGGACGCGATCATGGCCGTTGCGGAACGGCACAACCTTCGGGTTGTGGAGGATTGCGCGCACGCGCTCGGCGCGACGTTCCGCGGCCAACCGGTGGGCACGTTCGGCGACGCGGGGTTCTTCAGTTTTCAAACGCTGAAACCGCTGAACTGCTACGGCGGCGGCGCGTTTGGCGCCGGGCGCTCCTTCCGGGACCACGCGTTCACCGGCAAAGAGGTCCATCTCGCTGCAGACGTCGACGTGGAGCGTCTCGATATCCACGCCGCGGCGCACGCATCGGACGACGACCTCGTCGCGCTGCGGACCGTACACGCAGTACTGATAGTACACGTGGGTGCGATCGGCGAATAGGGGCGGGATCGTGATCCCCGGCACGTCGCCGAGCGCCTGATCCATCAGGCGCGCGTTCCGCCGCGTCCGATCGGTCCAGTCGTCGAGGCGATCGAGCCCGGCGAGACCGATCGCCGCCTGCACATTCGGGAAGCGCTCCGTGTATGCCTCGGGCAGCGGCTTCAGCGGCCGGATCTTTTCCCACAGGTACA
>QHWF01000877.1 GCA_003222455.1 Acidobacteriota bacterium | reverse complement strand
CGAGCGAGGTCACGAACGGCACGACGCCCTTGGCGATCTCGTGGATCGTCGGGTAGTCGAGGTGGTCGTAGTGGTCGTGCGAGACGATCACGAGGTCTACCGGCGGCATCGCGCGAAGGGGTACGGGCACGGGCTGGAAGCGCTTGGGGCCGGCAAGCGATGATGGCGATGCGCGCCGTCCCCAGACCGGATCGGTGAGCACGCGAAGGCCGTCGATCTCGATCAGCACCGTGGAATGGCCGAGCCAGGTCGCGCGCAGCCCGCTGGCGGGCGGCCTGCTCCACGCTTCGAGCGGGTCCATCGAGGGCAGCGGCCGCCGCGGCATTCGGCGCTCGCCGTCGCACAGAAACTCTCTGATGGTCGGCATCGACGCGTTTGGATCGCGCAAGCCCAGCATCACCGGATGCACGTTGCGGAAACGCTCGCCCGCCCAGCGCGGCGAAGCCTTGATGCGCTCGAGCCGCGCGCCTCGTGGTATTCCGCCGAACGACTTCATTCGAGGGTCACTCCTGTCTGCGCTGCTATGCTATACACGACACCGTGTTCTGTCAGGTAATGCTCGTCGCGGCTGCCGTGGGCGGTCTCGCCGGCTGCGCGGCTCCCGTGTTCAACCCGGCGACGAACGAGCCGCTGTCGGCGGCCACACCTCGCAACATGGGCGCCCGCACGGACTTCATGCGCGAGAACTCGATCGTGCTGTCGTTGTCCGGCGGCGGTCTGCGCGCCGCGGCTTTTGCCCACGGCGTTCTCACCGCGCTCGAGAGCGTCAAGACGGCCGACGGCGATCTCCTCGACGACGTCGCATTGATCGGCAGCGTTTCCGGAAGCTCCCTTACTGCGGCCTATTACGGCGTGTATGGCCGCGACGGCCTCGCGCGATTTCGCAGCGAGGTCCTGCTGGCCGATTTCGAGAGCGGGATGCGGCTGTCGCTGTTCAACCCGGCGAACCTCATGCGAATGATCGGTGGCGGCCTCAACGGCCGCGAGAATTTCGGCGATACGCTCGATCGCAGGGTTTTTCATGGCGCGACGTTTGCGGACATCTTTCGCCGCCAAGGGCCCGACATACGCATTCAAGCAACGGATCTCTATCACCGGGTGCCCTTTCCCTTCCTTCCGGTCCTGTTCTCGATTCTCTGCAGCGATCTGTCGCGCTATAGCGTAGCCGATGCGGTGGCGGCGTCGATGGCGGTGCCGGTGCTTTTCGCGCCCGTCGTCGTCCGGACGTTTCCCGAGAGCTGCGAGCCGCTTCCCGCGGAAATCGCGGCGATTCGCCCTAGACCCGAGGCCTCGCGGGTCTTGAATTCGATCGCGAAAGCCGTTACAGCCTACCGGGACCCCGTGCGCATCGGGTTCATCAAGCTCGCCGATGGTGGCCTCACCGACAATTTCGCGGTTTCGACGCTGTTGATCCCCCGCCTGGCGTTGGGCACCCCTTACGCGCCGATGACGGAGCGCGATGCCGTGAAAATCCGGCGGCTGCTCCTCATCGTCGCGGATGCCTCGCAGGGCCCGAACGGCGACTGGACGCTGCACGAAGCGGGGCCAAGCGGCGTCGATCTGGCGCGCTCCGCGACTGACGCTGCGGTCGACTCGGCTGCGCGCTATGCCGCGGACGCCTTGGGCCGCATGATCCAGGAATGGCACGACTCGGTCATCGCCTTTCGCTGCGGCCTGAAACCGGCCGACGTGATCCGCCTCGGCGGGCCGGCGCAATGGAACTGCTCCGATGTGAAGTTCTCGCTGGCCTATCTCTCCGTCGACGAGCTCGACAGCCCGATGCGCGAGCGGATCGAGGCGGTTCCGACCCGCCTCACGCTCGAGGCCGACCAGGTGGACGTGGCCATTGAAGGCGCTCGCCAGAGCACGCTCGCGCTTCGTCGCCTGCGCACTTATCTGCGGGATAGGGTCACCTCAGGCAGCCGTTAAAGCGCCACAGAGCTTGGCAGCGGTATCCAGTCCTTCTCGCCCTCTATGCGCGGCGTCTGATGAGCACTCCATTCGGAGGCCGCTGCCGTGATCCGCTCGCGCCTCGAGGACACGAAATTCCACCAGATGAAGCGCGGCCCATCGAGCGGCTCTCCGCCGATGAGCATGACCCGCGCGGGCGTTTCCGCTTCCACACGGACGGTGTCGCCCGCCGGCAGCACGACCATCACGTAGGGCTCCATCGACTTGTCCCGCAGCCGGTAAGCGCCATCGACCGCGTACAGCGCTCGCTCCGAAGCGAGCGGAGGAATGTCCAACCGGCCGCCTGCGGGAAGCGATATATCG
>QHWF01000876.1 GCA_003222455.1 Acidobacteriota bacterium | reverse complement strand
GGCGGAGTCGCTGAAGTCGTTCGGGTTCGAGTGGGGACGACTGAAGACCGGTACGCCGCCGCGGCTGGATCGCGCCAGCATCGATTTCGACCGGCAGGTGGCGGCCGGGCATTTTGCCGTTGAGCGCGGCGACGTCCCGCCAGTCCCATTTTCCTTTCTGAGCGCACCGATTCAAAGGCCGCAGATCGAGTGCTACGTTCTGCACACCAACGATCGCGTGCGCGATCTGGTCCGGGCCAACATCGATCGCTCTCCGCTGTTCAATGGCCAGATTCGCGGGATCGGGCCGCGGTACTGTCCTTCGTTGGAAGACAAAATCGTCCGGTTTCCCGACAAGGAACGGCATCAGATCTTCCTTGAACCGGAGGGCCTCGATGTCCGCGAAATCTACGTGAACGGCTTTTCGATGTCACTGCCGCGCGACGTCCAAAGCGACCTTGTTCACGCGTTGCCTGGGCTCGAGGACGCTGTGGTGCTCCGTCCCGGGTACGCCGTCGAATACGATTTCATCCAGCCGACGGAGCTGACAAGGCGACTCGAAGCGAAACGAGTGGCAGGATTGTTCCTGGCGGGCCAGATCAACGGGACGTCCGGATACGAGGAGGCGGCGGCACAGGGACTGGTCGCAGGGATCAACGCCGCACATCGGGTTCTGCGGCGTCCGGGATTCGAGCTCCGTCGGCACGAAGGCTATATCGGGATTCTGGTTGACGATTTGATTACCAAGGGCTGCCTGGAGCCGTACCGCATGTTCACGTCACGAGCCGAGCACCGGCTGGTGTTGCGTATCGACAACGCGGATCTGCGTCTCACGCCTCGCGGCCGGGAAGCTGGCCTGGTGGACGACGGCCGATGGGAGCGATTTTGCGCCCGAAAGGCTCGCTTCGATCGCAATCTCGGGACGCTCGATCGGACGTTTGTCGACGCGGCCCGGGGCGAGCGCGTTCGCGCAAGCCAGCTGCTTCGACAGCCTGAAGTCCGACTCGAATCGCTCGTGTCGCAGGGACGGGTGCCAGGACTCGACCTCGATCCAGAGACGGGCATGTCGTTTGACATCCCAAGTGTCGAGACGACGGTCAAGTACGAGGGCTACATTCGCCGCCAGCAGAGCGAGATCGAGCGGGCGCAGAAAGACGAGCGGCGCCGGATTCCAAGGGATTTCGCCTTTGAAACGGTGCCGGGGCTCTCACGTGAAGTCATCCAGCGACTGCGGCAAGTGTGTCCCGATACGCTGGGCCAGGCGTTGCGCATTCCGGGCGTGACGCCTGCGGCGGTTGCGGTGCTCGCGGCCTACGTCGGACGGCGCCCGGTCGCGTGACGACGCGCGAGTTCAGGGAACGGTTGCTCAGGCGGGCGCGCCGATCCAACACGCCCGTGCATACCGAATGGATCGAGCCGCTGGAGCGCTATTTCAACCTGCTCGCGCGGTGGAACGCCAAGATCAACCTCACGGCTCTGCCTCTCCAGGAACCGACAGACCAGACGTTTGACCGGCTGCTGATCGAACCGTTGGCCGCCGCGCGGTTTCTCGTCAACGAGCCGGATGCGTGGTGGGACCTCGGATCGGGAGGAGGGTCCCCAGCCATACCCTTGAAGATCTCGCACCCGCTGCTGAATCTCAGGATGGTCGAGGCAAAAGCTCGAAAGGCCGTGTTTCTCCGCGAGGCCGTTCGTTTCTTGGAAATCGACCACGCGGTTGTCGTCAACAAGCGATTCGATGAGCTGAACAATGCCGATCCCGACTATGGGTCTGGCCGATTCGTGACCGTTCGGGCCGTTCGGGCGGATCGGCAACTCTTCAGTAGCGCGGCCAGGCTGCTGAGGTCGGGTGGCCATTTGCTTTTGTTTCGGCCCACGAATCGAGCGATCTCGCCGGACGGATTTCGCTATCTCGAGAGTGCCCAGTTAATAGACGCGCCGCGCACCTATCTCACGGCACTCGAGCGTTCCACGTGGAACAAAGGCGGTTGACGACCCCATCACCTTGCTCGTATCCTCAGCTTCGTCGTATCGTTGGAACGCACGTGAATGAGCTTGACCCGTAGGCCGCGCGGCCCATGGATATCGGGCGCATCAAATTTCGCCTCTGCAAGAAGCCAGTTCGCGAGCGCGAATTCGCGTGGGTGGCTGTCATATTCTGTCAATAGACCAAATAACGGGCTTAAGCGACGGCTGGATCCAGGACAGGCTCCAATTCTCGAAACGCACAGGATTTCCCGACCGTCCCAGAGTCCTCCATGGCCAGGAGTGTGTCCCAATAACTGACGGCTCCGTCGAAAACGCAACCGCCAAATCTTCGCTCGACGCGATTCAGCGAGCTTCGGTTTGGGCAAGGGCGAAGGCGCAAAGAAACACGCATGTCCCACATCGTCGCCGTCGCCAACCAGAAAGGCGGCGTCGGGAAGACGACCACCGCGATTAACCTGGCCGCCGCACTGGCCATCGCCGGCCAGCGCGTGTTGCTCGTCGATGTCGATCCGCAGGGCAACCTCACGAGTGGCGTCGGCCAGAAAGGGAAGACGGCCCCCGGCGGCACCGTGTACGATGCCTTGATCTCCGCCGTGCCGACAACGGAGGCGCATCAGTTCGTCATCGGCACCGCCGTCGATCGGCTCCAGCTCATTCCGGCCGACCGCAACCTGACCGGCGCCGAAATCGAGATGGTGCCGCTGAACGTCCGTGAGGAACGCCTGCGGGCGCTCCTCGCGACGGTCCGCCCCGACTTCGACTACATGTTCATCGACTGCCCGCCTTCGCTCGGGTTGCTCACGTTGAACGCCCTGGTGGCGGCCGACGCCGTGCTCATTCCGCTCCATTGCGAATATTTCGCGCTGGAGGGACTCGCCGACCTCGTCAGCACGATGCGTCGCGTCCGGGCGGCCTTCAATCCCCTGCTCGACATCGAAGGCGTGTTGTTGACGATGGCGGACGAGCGAACGAACCTCGGCCAGCAGGTCGCGAACGAAATCCGGCAGTTCTTCAAAGAAAAGGTATTCCGAACGGTCATTCCGCGGAACGTCCGTCTGGCAGAAGCGCCAAGTCATGGCCTGCCGGTGATGCTCTACGACGCGAAATCGCGTGGGTCCGAGGCGTACGTCGCCCTCGCGCGCGAACTGCTCCAGAGAACTGCGGCGCCGGCCGCATGATGGAACCCACGAGGTCATCTCAGATGCAAAAGCGCCCCGCCCTCGGCAAAGGCCTCAACGCGCTCATTCCCGATGCGCCCGAGCCGGCGCGCTCGGGACCCATCGACATGGACGTCGATCAGCTGACGCCGAACGAGTTCCAGCCGCGGGCGTTCGTCGACGACGCGCGACTGGAGGAGCTCGCGCAATCCATCAAGTCCAACGGCATCATCCAGCCGATCGTCGTTCGACGGATCGGCGATCGATATCAAATCATCGCCGGCGAACGGCGCTGGCGTGCTGCCCGGATCGCAGGCCTGCTCCGTGTTCCCATCGTCGTGCGGGAGATCGAGGCGGGTCAGGAGCGTTCGCTCCTCGAGCTGGCGTTGATCGAGAACATCCAGCGCGAGGATCTGAACCCGGTTGAAGCCGCACTCGCCTACCGGCGGCTGGCCGATGAATTCCAGCTGAAGCAGGAAGACATCGCGGCCGCCGTCGGAAAGGACCGTGCGTCAGTGGCGAATTATCTGCGCCTGCTCAAGCTCCCGGAGGAAACCCGGAACGAGCTCGCCGCGGGCCGCCTGTCGATGGGACACGCACGCGCGCTCCTGTCCCTGCCGAACGAGGCCGATCAACGTCGCATGGGACGCGAGGTCATCGCGCGGAGCCTTTCGGTGCGCGAGACCGAATCGCTCGTGAAGAAGATCGCCGAGGGAGGCAGC
>QHWF01000887.1 GCA_003222455.1 Acidobacteriota bacterium | reverse complement strand
AGCGTGTATCCGTTGTATGGTCCGTATCGCCTGGTCATCGACTGTGTTCGGCCGCTGACCGCCGCAGCCCCCGCAAAGGAGCCCCTGCAGATTCCGTCGGCAAAGGAGCCACCGCAGATTCCGCCCGCAAAGGAGCCGCAGATTCCGTCGATGAAAGGCCCGGTGTCGACAGGCACAGGAGAATTGAAGGCAAAAGTGGTGGACCTGCCGCCCGTCGGTCCCGTCGTTCCGCCGGCGCCGATGGCGCCGCCGCCGAAGAACCTCAATGGCGGGTTCTCCATCGCGCGTCAGCTCGGGCTCGGCATCTCACGCGTGGTGATCGACGCGGGCCACGGCGGCCACGATCCCGGCGCGCTCGGCAAAGGCGTCACCGAGGCGGAGCTGGTGCTCGACGTGGCGCTCCGCCTCGAGACCTTACTGCAGAACGCCGGCGTCGAGGTGGTCCTCACACGGCGCACCGACGAGTTCCTCCAGTTGCAGGAGCGGACGGCAATCGCGAACCGGGAAGGCGCCGATCTGTTTCTGTCGATCCACGCGAATGCGAGCGCGAATGCGCAGGCGCGCGGCATCGAAACGTATTTCCTCAACTTCGCGAACACCATGAGCGCGGCGGCCGTGGCCGCTCGTGAAAATGCGGCGTCGGGGCAAGCGATGGGTGCGCTGCCCGACATCGTGAAGTCGATCGCGCTGAACAACAAGCTGGACGAGTCGCGGGATTTTGCCACCCAGGTCCAGAAGGCGATGGTGGAGCGCCTGCGTCCTACGAACCGGACCGTGAAGGATCTTGGCGTCAAGCAGGCGCCGTTCGTCGTCCTGATCGGCGCCGCGATGCCAAGCGTGCTCGCCGAAATCTCGTTTGTCACCAACGCGCAGGAGGCGAGGCTGCTGAAGGGAGGGCCGTATCGGCAGCGCATTGCCGACGCGTTGTTCGCAGCCATCCGAAAATACCAGGGTTCCCTTCGGACGGCGACGGCCGTGGCGCATCAATAGGGTGAATTCCTGCTACCACGGAGGACGCAGAGGACGCGGAGGCTCAGTCCTGAAAACCAACAGTGCTTTTCCTCAGCGTCCTCCGTGTCCTCCGTGGTGAAGTATCAGGCGGACCGTGATCGCACCCAGAACAACACGGCTCCGAACATCAGACCGACCAGCAGCGCGAGCAGCACGATCGCGCCGGTGAGCCCGATCGATCCAATCAGCACGTCGGCCAGACCGGTCGGATCGCTGGGTGTTTCGACGATCTTGACGATGATCGGCGAGGCCGGCTCGCCGGGGCCTTCACCCATTCGGTGCCTTCATCGCACAGGCGAGCTCGGCGAGCGTCCGTACGGCCACGCCGCTTGGCCCTTTCGGCAGAAACGGTTTCGCTTCGTCAGCCCATGCCGTCCCGGCGATGTCGAGATGCGCCCAGGGCAGTCCGCCGCTGAACTCTTTCAGGAACATCGCGGCCGTGACCGATCCCGCGGGCCGGCCGCCGGTGTTCGTCATGTCGGCGATGTCGCTCTTCAACTGTTCGCGATAGTCGTCGAACAAGGGCATCGGCCAGGCACGATCGCCGGCGCGATCCGCGACGCGATGCACGCGATCGACCCATTCGTCGGGCGTGCCGAATAGACCGGTGACGTTTTTGCCGAGCGCGACGACCACCGCGCCCGTGAGCGTCGCCACGTCCACGAGGTGCGTCGCACCGAGCTGCCGTGCGTACCAGAGGCCGTCGCCGAGCACCAGCCGGCCCTCGGCGTCGGTATTGATAACTTCAACCGTTTTTCCCTCGGCGCTTTTCAGGATGTCGCCGGGCTTGATCGCGCGGCCGCCGGGCATGTTCTCGGTGGTCGGCACGACGCCCACGACGCGGATGGGTGCCTGCAGCAACGCGATTGCACGCATGGCGCACGCGACGGCGGCGCCCCCCGCCATGTCGTCTTTCATCCGTTCCATGCCTTCGGCCGGTTTGATCGAGATGCCACCGGTATCGAACGTGATGCCCTTGCCCACGAGCCCGAGCACGGGTGTGGCCGGCGCGCCCGGCGGGTCGTAGCGAAAGACGATGACCCGCGGCGGTTCGTCGCTGCCACGCGCCACACCGAGCAGCAGCCCCATGCCGAGCTCGGCGATCTTGTGCTCGTCGAGAATCTCGACCCGGACGCCGGCCTCGCCGGCAATCGCTGCGGCACGCCGCGCGAACTCACGCGGTGTCAGCGTGTTGCCCGGCTCATTCGCCAGCTGACGCGACAAATTACTGCAGTCGCCGAGGATTCGTCCCCGGTTCACGGCCGCAGCGATCCGGCTGTCGTCCGTCCCCTCGACAACAACGGTCCACGACGGAAC
>QHWF01000886.1 GCA_003222455.1 Acidobacteriota bacterium | reverse complement strand
AGGTCGTTCAGGTGGTGGCGGTTGGCGGCGGCATCGAGGGCGAGACCCCGGGCGCGCTGTCGGTCAATGGCGGCAATCCCTTTGAGATCAACATCCTGCAGGACGGCATGAACCTTCAGATGCTGTCCATGGGCACGACCAGCTTTAATCCGTACGCCCTGCAGGAAATCGGGATGGAGACCGCTGCCCGCTCCGCCGAAATGTATACCGCCGGTATCGGGTTCAACCTCGTGCAACGCGACGGCGGCAACACGTTCAGAGGCAGCGGCGGCTTCATTTGGGGCTCTTCCAAGCTGCAACAAAGCAACCTGACGGACGAGCTGCGCGCTCGCGGCCTGACCGCGACCCCGTCGCTCAAACAATTCTACGATGTCGGCGCCGGAATGGGGGGGCCGATCAAGAAGGACAAGCTGTGGTTCCATGTCGCTGTCCGTGATTGGAAGACTGCCCGGTACTTTGCCGGCAATTATTACAACTTGACGCCGCACACCTTGCTCTATACACCGGATCTCAGTCGGCCGGGCTACTCGACCGACTTCTACCGCAACCTCAATCTCCGCCTGACGGGGCAGGCGTCGTCGAAGGACAGGGTGACAGGCCACCTCACGTACGACAACAACTGCGACTGCGACATCAGGGGGAGCGGCATCATCGAGCCCTCAGCCAATATCGACCAGTACTACAGACCGATGGTGAGGGCGGTCTTCACCTGGAACCGGCCGCAGACCAACCGGCTGCTACTTGAGGCGGGAGCGGCGGCGGTTATGTCGACTCTCGATGTCCAGCGCGTGGCATCTGCGGGAGTCACGGAGAGCGACATCGGTGTCAACGACACAGGAACGGGCATCACCTACGGCTCGCGCGTCGGAGCCGCAAACACGTTCCCCACCCACAATTGTTGCTATGGCGTCGGATTCAAGGGCCGCATGTACAACCAGCGGTTTGCGGTGTCCTACATCACCGGGACGCATACCTTCAAGACCGGCTTCACCCATGAGTTCTTCACTATAAACCCGGGGGGGGACCCGCGTTCGAAAGACCCCAACATGATCAATCAGGGCGTGCAATACACCTTCAGGAACCAGGTGCCCCAGTCGGTCACGATTTTTGCCACCCCCGTCGGGTGGTCGAGCGACTCGACGCTCTATGGGGCCTTCGTGCAGGATCGGTGGACCCACCGGCGGTTGACCCTGGACCTGGGGCTGCGGTTCGACACCTTCAGCGCTGTGGCGAATGCCCAGACGCTCGGGGCCGGTTAT
The DNA here is from genome assembly GCA_003222455.1 of Acidobacteriota bacterium. Lineage (GTDB taxonomy): Bacteria > Acidobacteriota > Vicinamibacteria > Vicinamibacterales > CAVVIG01 > QHWF01. The sequence continues at coordinate 1,049 of QHWF01000886.1, read as the reverse complement.
TTCGTGCCCGCACGCAGCTACCCGGAGGTGCGGGAGGTGCCGAATTGGAAGAATCTCAATCCGCGGCTTGGGGGCTCCTACGATTTGTTTGGCACCGGCCGGACCGCGGTGAAGGCTTCGTTTGGCCGGTATTCCACCGGGACCTCGTCGAAGGGGAACAATGGGTATGCGCTCATTCAACCCATCCAACGTGTAGCCATGCAAGCGAACCGAACGTGGAACGACAGCTTCTTTGGGCCCGGTGATCCTCGTACGGGTAACTTGAAGCCTGACTGCGTCCTCGGTCCCTCGAATTTGGCCGCCAACGGCGAATGCGGGCCGCTGTCGGACCGGAACTTTGGTGGAACTTCGGCGACCAGCTTGAACTATGGCGACGATGCCCTGAAAGGCTTCAACAGCGCGCAGCCGTTCTACTGGCAGGGCTCGGTGTCGGTGGATCACGAGATCCGGCCGGGGACGTCTCTGACGGTCAACTACAACCGGACCGTGTATGGCAACTTCACCGTGACCGACAATCTGGCAGTGACTCCGGCGGACTACGACCAGTTTTGCATCACGGCGCCGGTGGATGCCCGCCTCCCCGGCGGCGGCGGGAACCAGATCTGCGGGCTCTACGACATCAAGCCGGGGAAGTTCGGCCAGGTGAACAATCTGGTGTCGATGGCGGGGCCCGGAAGGCAGCCATCGACGGTCTTCAACGGCGTTGACCTCCTCACGCGGACGCGGTTTGCGGGGGGCGTGCAGATTCAAGGGGGCGTGAGCACGGGGCAGTCGGTAACCGACAGCGCGACGCCCGCGCCGGCCACTTGCTTCGTGGTGGATTCCCCGCAGACCTACCAGTGTCACGTCAGTCCGACGTGGGCCTCCGGGACGCGGCTCAAGTTCATGGTCCTCTACCCGCTGCCCTGGAGCTTCCGGGCCAGCACGATCTACCAGAATCTGCCTGGGATTACCCGCCAGGCGACCCGCTCGTACAGCAATGCCGAGATTGCGCCCTCGCTGGGCCGCAACCTGGGGTCCTGTGGAGCCGCGGCGACCTGTAACAACAG
>QHWF01000150.1 GCA_003222455.1 Acidobacteriota bacterium | reverse complement strand
CGACCGTGAACAGCTTCGGAACGCGGACCGTGCTCCAGGTCGGCGATCAGTGCGTCCACATCTACAGTCTGCCGGCGCTTCAAATCGGCGGCTACCCGGAAATCAGCCGGCTGCCGTACTCGATGAAGATCCTGCTCGAGAACCTGCTGAGGCACGAGGATGGGCGCTTCGTGAAGGCCTCGGATGTGGAAACCCTGGCCCGGTGGGACGTCAAGAGCGGCGCCGCGAAGGAAATCTCGTTTGCGCCCGCTCGCGTGCTGTTGCAGGACTTCACGGGCGTCCCGGCCGTGGTCGATCTCGCGGCGATGCGCGACGGCATCGTGCGTCTCGGCGGCGACCCGAGCCGGGTCAACCCGCTGCAGCCCGTAGAGCTGGTGATCGATCACTCCGTCCAGGTCGACTACTTCGGCCGGGCCGACGCGTTCCAGTTGAACGCGGAACTCGAGTTCTCGCGGAATCGAGAGCGGTACGCCTTCCTCCGCTGGGGTCAGCACGCGTTCAACAATTTTCAGGTCGTGCCGCCCGATACCGGCATCGTTCACCAGGTCAATCTCGAATACCTTGCGCGCGTCGTGATGACCGCCAGCGGCGAGGGCGGGACGCTCGCCTACCCGGACACGCTCGTCGGCACCGATTCACACACCACGATGGTGAACGGCCTGGGCGTGGTCGGCTGGGGCGTCGGCGGGATCGAAGCCGAAGCCGCCATGCTCGGCCAGCCGATCTCGATGCTCATTCCGAAGGTCGTCGGCTTCCGGCTCACCGGCACGATGCTCGAAGGCGCGACGGCCACGGACCTCGTGCTGACCATCACCGAGAAGCTGCGCAAGCACGGCGTGGTCGGGAAGTTCGTCGAATTCTTCGGGCCGGGGCTCGAGCATCTGACGATTGCGGACCGCGCCACGCTCGGCAACATGTGTCCCGAGTACGGTGCGACGATCGCGATCTTCCCGATCGACGAGATGACGCTCGATTACCTCCGGTTGACCGGCCGCGATGCCGCGCGCGTCCGGCTCGTGGAAGCCTACGCCAGGGCGCAGGGGCTGTTCCGGACCAGCGTCGAACCGGACCCTGTGTACTCGGAAGGGATCGAGCTCGATCTGTCTACCGTGGAACCGAGCCTCGCCGGACCGAGGCGCCCGCAGGACCGCGTGTCGCTGAAGCAGGCGAAGAACGGCTTCGAGAACGCGCTGCCGTCGATGATGGCGTCGTCATCCATCAAGGGTGCGAAGGCCGCCGGCTCGGCGCACGTGTCGGCGGTAAGCGGGCCCTCCAGCGGCTTGGCGGTCGCCGACGTCGCCGAGGTGGCAACCGGCCTCGATCATGGCGCCGTGGTCATCGCTGCCATTACGAGTTGCACGAACACCTCGAACCCGAGCGTCATGATCGCCGCCGGTCTGCTTGCCCGAAAGGCCGTGGCGCGCGGCTTGCGACGCCAGCCGTGGGTGAAGACGAGTCTGGCCCCGGGTTCGAAGGTCGTGACCGAGTACTTGCGCAAGGCCGGGTTGCTGTCCTATCTCGAAGCCCTCGGCTTTCATCTGGTCGGATACGGCTGCACGACCTGCATCGGCAACAGCGGGCCGCTGCCCGACGAAGTGGCGGCGGAAGTCGAAACGCGCAACCTGGTGGTCTGTTCCGTGCTGAGCGGCAACCGCAATTTCGAAGGTCGAATTCAGCAGCAGGTGCGGGCCAATTACCTGGCGTCGCCGCCGCTCGTCGTCGCCTACGCCCTGGCCGGCCGCCTGACGGTCGATCTGACCGCCGAGCCGCTCGGGTTCGACCCGGATGGACGGCCGGTGTACCTGCGCGAACTGTGGCCGACCGAGCGCGAAATCCAGGACGCGATGATCAGCTCCGTCACCTCCGGCATGTTTCGCGAACAGTACGCCGACGTGTTCCGTGGCGACGATCGCTGGCAGGAGCTGACGGTGCCGACCGGCGATCGGTTTGCGTGGGATCCCGAGTCGACGTACATCCGCAACCCGCCCTTCTTCGAAGGGCTGACACTCGAGACGCTTCCGGTGCAGGACGTCGCCGGCGCCCGCGTCCTGGCGCTGCTTGGCGACAGCATCACGACCGATCACATCTCTCCGGCCGGCTCGATCAAGAAGGACAGTCCGGCCGGCCAATACCTGATCGCGCGCGGTGTGGACCCGCATGATTTCAATTCTTACGGCGCGCGCCGCGGCAATCATGAAGTGATGATGCGCGGCACGTTTGCGAACGTGCGCCTGCGCAATCTCCTCGCGCCCGGCACTGAAGGCGGCTGGACGACGTACCAACCCGACGGAGAGGTGATGACGATCTACGACGCGGCGATGAAGTACAAGGCCGAACGGGTGCCGCTGCTCGTCATCGCCGGCAAGGAATACGGATCCGGATCGTCGCGCGACTGGGCGGCCAAAGGCACGCTGCTGCTCGGCGTCAAGGCGGTCATTGCGGAAAGCTTCGAACGCATTCATCGCAGCAACCTCGTCAACATGGGTGTGCTCCCCCTGCAGTTCGCGCCAGACACCACCAGCGCGTCGCTCGGCCTGACCGGGCGCGAGCGCTACGATTTGTCCGGCATCGCACAGAGTCTCCAGCCCGGGGGGACCGTCCGGGTTCGGGCACACACCGACGATGGTCACATCGTCGAATTCGACACCATCGCGCGCGTCGATACGCCGGAGGAGCTCGTCGCGTTTCGCCACGGTGGCATTCTGCCGTACGTGCTGCGGCAACTCGTCGGAGTCCATTGACGGTTTTTCACGAAGGCACGAAGACACACGAAGGTAGACATCGTGATGAGCCGTTGCTCGACCGGGGACATGGCTTTCAATACGCCATGCTGACTGCTGCAGACATCAAAGCCTGCGCCAGCGAGCTGGGCTTCGACGCGTGCGGGATCGCGCCGGCCGAGTGCTTCCCCGAGCTGCAGTTCTTCCGCGAGTGGCTCGACCGGGGATATGCCGGCGACATGACGTATCTTCATCGCTCCGCCGACAGGCGCGCCGACGTCCGCCACGTGCTGCCCTCGGCACGAACCGTGATCGTCACGGCCACCAACTACAACACGAACAGGCCCTACTCCACTGAGATTGCCGACCCTCATCGCGCGCACATCGCCCGTTACGCGTGGGGCGACGACTACCACGACGTGATCGGCGCACGGCTCGACGTGCTGCTCGCCTGGATGCGCGATCGATCGCCGGAGCCGTTCGAGGCGCGCGCGTACGTCGACACGGGGCCCGTTCAGGAACGCGTCTACGCGCAGTACGCGGGCCTCGGATGGATTGGCAAGAACACGTGCGTCATTCATCCGGCGATGGGATCGTGGATGTTTCTCGCGGAGATCGTCTGCAGCCTGCCGTTCCCGGTTGACGCACCGTCGCTCGATCAATGCGGTACGTGCACCCTGTGCCTCGATGCGTGCCCCACTCACGCGCTCGTGGCGCCAGGCATCCTCGATTCGACGCGGTGTATCTCGTACTTGACGATCGAGCATCGCGGCGACATCCCCGAGTCGATGCAGCCGGCGATCGGATCGCATGTTTACGGCTGTGACATTTGTCAGGAGGTCTGTCCGTGGAATGCCGTCGCGCCCCGATCGTCCGATCCGGTGTGGCAGCCGCGGGAGGCATGGGACGGCGTCGATGTGTCGTCGTTGGCCGATCGCAGCCAGGACGAGCTGCGTCATGCGATGCGCGGCAGCGCCATGCGCCGCGCGAAGGCACACGGTTTGCGACGCAATATTGCCGTCGCGCTCCGCAACGTCCATGGGAGCGGTGCGAGATCCGGCTAACGACGTGGAACGCAAAGGCCGCGAAGGCCGCAAAGAAATCAGGTCTTGCTTTGCGTCCTTTGCGACCTCTGCGTTCAATCGTGACGTTCTACAGGGTCCGCATTTTGGCCAGGCGTCCACCAAAGACCGCGGCTGAATACATTCCGCAGCGCCGGTCGCTGCCGAGCGTCCGCGAGGCCGCGAAGGAATGCCAGGGCTGCGAGTTGTGGACGACGGGTAGGCAAACCGTCTTTGGCGAAGGCGCTCGGAAAGCTGAGGTCATGCTCGTCGGCGAACAGCCGGGCGACGCCGAGGATCTGAGGTGACACCCCTTCGTCGGTCCCGACGGCCAACTGCTGGACCGTGCGCTCCCCGCGGCCGACCAACGTCGTCAAACACTTCAAGTGGGAATTCACGGAGGATTGCGCAAAGTTGTCCGGGCGTTATCATCTGGTAAGAGGAAAGGTCAGTCCAGGATTGGACTCGAGGACTGATAATTCCGAATTCCGAATTCCGAATTCCGCATTCTGCATGACTGCCACATCCTCTCTCGCCCCGGCGTTTCTGCTCTCGATGCCGCAACTCGTCGACCCGAATTTCAACCGCACGGTCGTCCTGCTGTGCCGGCACACAGAGAAGGACGGCGCATTCGGCGTTGTCGTCAATCGGCCGCTGATGACCACCGGACGTATCACCGTGAATCTGGACCCGCCGGCGTCGACCGATCGCGAGCTCCAGCTGTGGGTGGGCGGACCGGTGGAGCCGCAGCGCAGCTGGATCCTCATCGGGCATGACGGCGAACCGGACGACATCGGGACGCCGATTACCGACAACCTGAGTCACTCGACGTCGCCGGACTTGCTGCGTCGGATGCTCGATCCGGATCCGCAACCGCTGGCCCGCCTGATCGTCGGGTATTCAGGATGGGCCCCGGGACAGCTCGAAGCGGAGCTGTCGGCGTCCGCCTGGCTGGTGAGCGACGTCGACCGCGATCTGATTTTCAGCACGCCGTCCGACAGGATGTGGGAAACGGCCATCCGGCGCCTCGGAGCGGATCCGGCGACGCTTCAGATGTCGCGGGGTGTGCATTAGGAGCGACCACAGAGGACGCGGAGGACGCGGAGGTCCAATCCTGCCCTTCGAGCTTCGACCGCGCTCAGGATGGTCGCGAGCAGGGTCGAGGGGTGACTGAGCGGGATTTATCCTCCGGTCCTCCGCGTCCTCCGTGGTGACGCAGGACGGCGTCAATGAGACAACGAATCGCAACGGCGTGCGGCGTGCTGGTGGCGACCGCGGTGACGGCGGCTGTCTGGGGCCGTGCGCAGGAGACCACTGTGCCTGATACCGCGAGGCTGCAGCAGATGGCTGCCCGGTTTGCGCCGACCGACATCGGCGCCGACCTGACGGCGCTCTCCGAGGCCGATCGGCGCGTGCTCGCGAAGCTCGTGGAGGCCTCGACCCTGATCGATGCGTTGTTCCTCCGGCAGGTCTGGGCCGGCAACGAGGCGATGCTGCTCGATCTCGTGCGCGATGAATCACCGGCGGGGCGCGCGCGGCTGCATTACTTCCTCATCAACAAGGGGCCGTGGTCGCGCCTGGATCACAACCAGGTCTTCGTGCCCGGCGCTCCGGCGAAACCTGACGCCGCGAATTTTTATCCGCCGGGCGCGTCGAAACCGGAGATCGAACGCTGGATTCAGTCGCTGCCAAAGACCGAGCGCTCGCGCGCCACTGGCTTTTTCTCCGTCATCAGACGCGCCGGCGCGGGTTTTTCGACCGTGCCGTACAGCGTCGAGTATCAGGGCGAGCTCGCGCGGGCGGCGGCGCTGTTGCGTGAAGCCGCGAACCTGGCCGCCGCGCCGACGCTGAAAGCGTTTCTCGCGATGCGCGCCGACGCGTTCCTCTCGAACGACTACTACGAGAGCGACATCGCCTGGATGGAGCTCAAAGGCGCGATCGAACCGACGATTGGTCCGTACGAAGTGTACGAGGACGAATGGTTCAATTACAAAGCCGCCTTCGAATCGTTCATTACGGTGCAGGACGAGGCTGAAACCGCCAAGCTCCAGCGGTTCGCCGGCGAGCTGCAGGATATCGAGAACAACCTGCCAATCGAAGCGCGGCACAGAAATCCGAAGCTCGGTGCGCTGGCGCCGATCGTCGTCGTCAACGAGATTTTCGCCGCCGGCGACGCCAACCGGGGCGTGCAGACCGCCGCCTTCAATCTCCCGAACGACGAACGCGTGGTGAGGGAAAAAGGCACCAAGCGGGTCATGCTCAAGAACGTGCAGGACGCCAAGTTCGCCAGGACCCTCGTCCCGATCTCGAAGGTCGTGCTGTCGCCGGCGGATCAGCAGGCGGTGTCCTTCGAGGCGTTCTTCACGCACATCCTCGTCCACGAGTTGATGCACGGTCTCGGCCCGCACAACATCTCGGTCAACGGCCACCAGACGACCGTCCGCCAGGAACTGAAAGAGGCGTCGAGCTTTCTCGAGGAAGCCAAGGCCGACATCTCGGGATTGTTCGGCATCCAGCACATGATCGACAAGGGCGTCCTGCCGAAGGCCCTCGAGTCCTCGCTGTATCGGACGTTTCTCGCCTCGGCGTTCCGATCGATCCGGTTCGGGGTCAACGAGGCCCACGGCAAGGGCATCGCGGTCCAACTCAATTTCCTGATCGACCAGGGCGGCTTCCAGGTCAAGCCGGACGGCACGTTCACGGTGGATGCCGATCGGGCGAAGGAGGGCGTGATGGCGCTGACGCGCGACATCATGACCATCCAGGCCGAAGGCGATTACGCGAAAGCGAAGGCGCTCGGCAACCGTCTCGGCGTCGTCCGTCCGCCGATCCAGGCCGCGCTCGACAAGCTCGCCGCGGTGCCCGTGGACATCGAGCCGCGGTTCGTGACGGCGGCGCAATTATCCGGCCGGTGAACGTCGCCACCCGTGCGAGACAAACACAGACAACGCGCTGCAGATCTGCGACGTATACTCTTTAACGTTCAGTCCACAGGGTTTACGACGCTTATGCATCGATTCGTTGTGAGGCATCGCTGTCGGTGGGTGGCCGTCGCACTCGTCGTGATGACGAGCGCCGGCTGCTCCAAATCGGAAACCGCTCAGGCACGTGGGCGTGACGAATCCGCCAAACGCATGAAGACCGAGGTCGTCCGGCAGGAGCCTGTCCATCGTACCGTCGAAGTCGTCGGTACGCTGGCCGCTGAGGACGAGGTCACGGTGTCGTCGCAGGTGGAAGGCGTCGTCAGCCGTATCGTTGCGGACATGGGCGATCGCGTCGCAGCTGGCCACGTGCTCGTCGAGCTCGATCGCGAAAAGCTCCAGTACAACCTCGATCAACAGAAGGCGGCGCTGGGCCGCGCGCTGGCGAAGTACGGCGCGTCCGAGCCCGGGCGCCTGCCGCCGATCGAGCAGACGCCTGATGTGCAGAAGGCCGCCGCCGAGCTGCAGCAGGCAAAGCAGATGTACGAGCGCGCCGGGGAATTGCACAAGCGGCAGCTGATTCCGAAACAACAGCTCGACGATGCCGACGCGATGCTGCGGGCGAAGCAGGCCATTTACGACTCGTCGCTGCAGAACGCGAAGAACCTGCGTGCGGACATCGATGCGTCGAATGCCACCATGAAGCTCGCGGATCGTGAGCTGCGCGACGGTTTCATCCGGGCCCCGTTCGACGGCTACGTGCAGAAGCGGCTCGTCTCGCTCGGCGAGCTGGTCAAGGCGCAGATGCCCGTGATGAGCGTCGTCCGGATCGACCCGCTGAAAGTGACGGCCGAGATCCCGGAACGGCTCGCACCCTGGATCAAAGTCGGTCAGCCGGTGCAGCTGCATGTCGATGCCTATCCCGATCGGATGATCGAGGGGAGCGTGTCGCGCATCAGTCCCGCGGTGAACACACAGACGCGCGCGTTTCCGTTCGAAGCCCGGGTGCCGAACCGCGACGTCATGTTGAAACCGGGGACCTTCGCGCGCGTGCACATCGAGACCGCCAAGATCGACCAGGTGATCACCCTTCCGTACGAGGCGCTGCAGTATCGATACGGCGTGAACCGCGTGTTCGTCGTCGAAGGCGATCGACTTGCCGCCCGTGAGTTGAAGATCGGGGATCGCACCGGCGATCGCGTCGAAATCGTCAGCGGCGTGAAAGCCGGCGATGCCGTTGCGCTGACAGACGTCGAGAAACTGATCGACGGCCTCAAAGTCGCGCAATGAGGACTGCTGACCATCCATGGTGGAGGACACCAATCTGAGCATTCTTGGTAGTTGCTACATTGGCCACGAAGACACGAAACCACGAAGAAGCCCTATTTTAAGATGTATTCTTCGCGCGTTCTTCGTGTCTTCGTGACTTCGTGGTTGCATTTCGGTGATGACATTTCGTGAGCTAGACAACGTGATTACCGACTCGATAACCGAATTCCCCCATGCTCTCTGAACTGTGCGTTCGCCGCCCGGTCTTTGCCACGATGCTCGTCATGTCCCTCGTGGTGCTCGGCATCTTCTCGTTCCGCGATCTCGGCGTCGATCTGTTTCCGCGCGCCGATCCCGCGACGGTGAACGTCTCCGTCCAGCTTCCCGGCGCGAGCCCCGACGAGATGGCCAGCGCCGTCATCGAGCCGTTCGAGGAGGCGTTGAGCAGCATCTCGGGCATCGACGAGATGTCGTCGATGCGGATCAGCGAGGGCAAGGGCCAGATCACGGTGAAGTTCGTGCTCGAGCGCGACATCAACGACGCGGCGAACGACGTGCGTGAAAAGGTCGCGGGCGCGCTGAAGAACGTCCCGCCGCAGCTGCTGCCGCCGGTGATCCAGAAGGTCGATCCCGACTCCGACCCGGTGATGTCCATCGTGCTGTCCTCGTCGACGATGAGCCTCCGGACGCTGACCGAGATTGCGGACAAACAGGTGAAGCGGGCGATCGAATCGGTCAACGGCGTCGGCGAGGTCTCGCTCGGCGGCGGGCGCGCTCGAGAGATTCACGTGGTCGTGGACCTCGAGAAACTGAACGCCTACGGTCTGTCGATCACCCAGGTTCGCGACGCCGTTGCTGCGGAAAACGTCGAAATCCCGGGCGGCACGATCGAGCAGGGCAAGTCGGAGTTCCTGCTGCGTACGCTCGGCCGCATCGACGCGACCGATCAGTTCACCAACATCGTCGTCGCGACCGTGAACGGCACCCCCGTGAAGGTGTCCGACGTCGGCTACGCCGAACGGTCCAACTCGACGTGCGCCGCGCGACCGGCCAGAACACGATCGAGGTGATCGAAGGCGTGAAGCAGAAGCTCGCCGGGGTGCAGAAGATACTCCCGAGGGCAGCGACCGTCACGATCACGAAAGACGATTCACGGTTCATCTACGCCTCCATCGCATCGCTCGAAGAGCACCTGCTGGGGGGCAGCCTGCTGGCCGCCGTGGTCGTCATGTTCTTCATCCGGAACATCCGCGCCATGGTCATTGCCGCGCTCGCGATTCCGGCGTCGATTGTCGCGACGTTCACGCTCATGCGGGCGATGGATTTCACGCTGAACAGCATGACACTGCTCGGCATCACGCTCGCCGTCGGCATCGTGATCGACGATGCCATTGTCGTGCTGGAGAACATCTTCCGCTACATCGAAGAAAAACACTGCACGCCGTTCGAAGCTGCCATCGAGGGGACCCGCGAAGTGACGCTCGCGGTCATGGCGACGACGCTGTCGCTCGTCGTCATCTTTCTGCCCGTGGCGTTCATGACCGGCTACACCCGCCGCTTCATCTATCCGTTTGGCTGGACGATGGCGTTTGCCGTGATGGTGTCGATGCTCGTCAGCTTCACGCTGACGCCGATGCTCAGCTCGCGGTTTCTGAAGCTGTCGGACGCGGCCGCCGATCAGCACACGAAGGACAGCAGGTTCTTCGCCTGGATGGATCGGTTCTATTCCAGGTCGCTGAAATGGTCGCTGGCACATCCAGCGCCGATCCTGGCCACCGCGTTCGTGATCTTCCTGCTGATGTTTCCGCTGAATCAGATGGTCGGCCGCTCGTTTCTGCCGACCGAGGACATGGGCGAGTGGACGATCCACCTCGATGTCCCGGAGGGAACGTCGCTCGAAGGCAGCAGCCAGGCGGCGATGGGCCTCGTCAAGGAGCTGGAGGGGATCGAAGGGGTCGCGCAGCTGCAGCCGACGATTACCGACCGTCCGACGCATATTCATGTCCTGTGCTGGGCGCAGCCGATCGATCAACGCAAGGTGTCGCAGGACTGGATGGTGAAGCAGATGCGCGATCGGTTGAAAGCGCATCCTTCCTGGAAGCCGAGCATCACCGTGCGGAATCCGCTGGGCGGCGGCGAAGGCGGCGGCGGCGGCGGCGGATTCGGCTATCCGATCAACGCGACGCTGCTCGGTCCCGACCTGAGCCGCCTGTTCGACTATTCCCTGCAGCTGGTGGCGAAGGCGCAGAGGCTGCCGAGCCTGGTCGACCCGAAGGTCTCGCTGAACATGGCGAATCCGGAGGTCCGTGTCGACGTCGATCGGCGGCGTGCGGCCGATCTCGGCGTCCGCATGTCCACGATCGGCAACGCGCTGCGGCTCGCCGTTGCGGGCGACGATGAGATCTCGACGTATCGCGAGGGGTCGGAACAATATCCGGTGAAAATCCGCGTGCTCGAGAGCCAGCGGCGCGACATCGACGCCATCGGCAAGCTGACCGTGCCCTCGGCAAAAGGGCCGGTGCGGATCGACAACATCGCGCGCCTCGAGCGGGGCCTCGGGCCCAGCGCGTTGCAGCGCTTCAACCGCCAGTTCTCAGTCGGGATGAACGCGGACCTCGCCCCGGGACACGCCCTCGACGAGGGCTCGAACGACGTGCGCCGGACGATCGCCGAACTGAACCTGCCGCCCGATATCACGTTCCGGCTGACCGGGCAGACGAAGATCCTCGACGAAACGACGCGCAACCTGATGATGGCGATCGGACTCGCGAGCGTGTTCGTCTACATCGTGCTGGCCGCCCAGTTCGAGAGCTTCGTCCAGCCGATCATCATCATGACGGTGCTGCCGCTGTCCATTCCGTTCGCGCTGTTCACGCTGTGGGCGACGGGACGGACCCTGAATCTCTGGAGCGCTCTCGGCGTGCTGCTGTTGCTCGGGATCGTCAAGAAGAATGCGATTCTGCAGGTGGACTACACGAACGTGCTGCGCCGGCGAGGCGTCCCGCTGCACGACGCCATCATCGAGGCGTGCCGCACCCGGCTGCGCCCGGACCACGGCCGCCATTCTGGCCGGCCTGGTGCCGACCGCCCTGGGCCTTGGGATTGGCGGTGCACAGCGATCGGCCATTGCGGTCACCATCATCGGCGGCCAGTCGCTGTGCCTGCTCCTCACGCTGGTGCTGGTCCCGGTCGCGTACGAAAAGATCGACGCGCTCGAGCAACTGGTGCTCGGCGACCGCGGCAAGGCATGGCTGGGCAAGGTCTCGGCGGCCACGTTGGGACGGTTGCGGCCCGCCGCCGTGTCGCAGAGCAGGTAGAGGCAAGAGAATCTGCGCTCCATGTCACTCGGCTGCCATCCTTGCATCGCGACCCATTCGATCGGATGCTTGTGGCGCAGGCCATCGTTCACGGGCTCGCCATCCTGACGCCCGATCCACTCATCACTCAATATCCGATCCGCGTCATCTGGTAGGTCCCCATATCCAGGCACGACGATCACCGCAGAACTCGCAGAACCCGCGGAGAGCCACGTGGCGTCCGCCTTCAGGCGGACTTCTTCCAATCCGGCTGCCGCCTCCGCGCTTTGCGCTACGGCGCGCCTCGCCGACCCGACTCCGCTCTTCGAGCTTCGTCGAGGTCGCGCCGGAGCGCTTCGCGCGAAGGCGGAAGCGAAGCGAAGGCGGGAAGCCGGGCCCGAAGCCCGAAGCCCAACGTCGCGTCGAATTCAGTTGATCGAGCAGGAACCCGGCCCGCGCGGGTCGCCACAGGTGCCACATGGACCGATGGGTCCGTTGGCCGACGGGTGCGAGAACGACTTCGCCGGCGTGCTCGACTGCGCGGCGAACACCGACAGCAGCTTCTGCAGATCGACGCCGGCGCAGGTCGGGCAGCTGGGCGACTGCCCCTGGCGGGTCAAGTACTCGAAGTGATGGCCGCAACCGCGGCATTCGTATTCAAAAAGAGGCATGGATTATTCTAACGCTGAATGTGGAGACCATAGTCTCGCTCCGTGTTCCTCGTGGAGAGCCCGATGCCGTAGATCGCCCGCCGTATCGGCCCGCCGGACGATGGCGCGTTCCGCTGCAGATCGCCGCCGGCGCGCTGGGCCTCCGCATGGTCTCTGCTGTTCTCGCATTGTGGGCGAACCTCGCGTTTCCGCTGTACCAGCGCCAGCAGTTCACGGTGTTCCGGACGATGAGCCCGTTCTGGGATACGTTCGCGCGGTACGACAGCGGCTACTACGAGGGGATCGCATGGGGCGGGTATGCGCCGCTGGCCGGCGGGCGCAGCAACATCGCGTACTTCCCCGTGTATCCGATGTTGATGCGGTCGATCGGACGTCTGTTCGGCCGGCAGCACGCAGTCTATTACATCAGTGGCGTCGGCATCTCGTGGACGTGCTTCATCCTCGCGATGGTGGCGCTCTATTATCTCGCGCGCCTCGACCTGCCGCGGCGCCAGGCGCAGCGCGCGGTGCTGCTGACGGCCGTATTTCCCTTCTCCTTCTTTTTCGGCCTCGTCTACAGCGAGAGCACGTTTCTGCTGTTCGCGATCCTGGCGATCTATGGTTTTCGCACGCGACGGTGGATGCTGGGCGGACTCTGTGGCGCCGTGGCAACCGCCACGCGCGTGCCCGGGATCATGCTGGTGCCGTCTCTTGCGTGGATCGCCTGGCGCACCGCCGGGCCGAGTCGTCGCGATCGGCTGTACGCCCTCGCCGGTGTTGCGATCGCGGCCGCAGGATTCGCGGCCTATTGCCTTTACATCTTTCACCTTACCGGCAACCCGTTCGAGTGGGCGGCGACACTCCAGCGCTGGGGCTACTATCCGGGCGGACGTCCGTGGATGGCGCCGATGCGGCTCGCAGAACGCCTGTTCACTCACCCCTATCTGTACGTGACGACCGATCGGATGGCGCCCTACGACACGTTGTATGGCATCACCGGCATTCTCTTCATTTTTGCCGTACCGTTCGTCTGGCGGCGGCTGGGTGCCGCCTACGGACTGTTCATGCTGCTGAACCTCTGGCTGCCGTTCTCGTCCGGCGTGTTCGAGGGGATGGGTCGCTACTGTTCC